>DHUT01000100.1:43148-54354 GCA_002409285.1 Firmicutes bacterium UBA5227
AATCGGGCTTTTTTATATGAAGCCAGTGTAGGCGGAGGAATTCCCATAATAAAGCCGCTAAGAGAACAGGTTGAGCTAAATGAAATAATAAGTATTCAGGGAATTTTAAACGGTACATGTAATTATATATTAACAAAAATGTTTGATGAAAATCTGAATTATGACCAGGCTCTTAAGATGGCACAAGAGCTTGGGTATTCTGAGGCAGACCCGAGTGCGGATGTGGATGGCTATGACACTCTCAGAAAACTTAGAATTTTGGGAACACTCGGATTTCAGGGAAGTGTCCGCGAAAGTGATATTCAGGTCAGTGGAATAAGGGGGATCACAGCTTTTGATGTGGAACAGATAAAAAAGATGGACTGTACTGTTAAGCTTATAGGAGAGATGAAAGCTGTTGAGAATGAATTCACTGCAGCCGTGCAGCCTGTCTTAATAAAAAAGAATTCATATTTTTCGAATGTAAATATGTCATTTAACTCAATAGTTTTTAAAGGGAGCAACGTTGGTGAATTGAAATTTTATGGACTCGGAGCAGGAAAGCTTCCCACAGCAACGGCGGTGCTTAATGACATACTTGACATTGTAAATAACTCCTACAGAAAGAGTAATCCTCTTGGGGGAAAGGTACTGAAGAATGCAAATCATAAGCAAAAAGAGAGATATTATTTAAGAATTTCTGATTTTAATGCGAAAAAATCAGACAGGCTAAAATATATAACAGAAAAGCTGTTGTATTCTTCTGAAAATACTGCGGTTATTACTAAGGAAGTATTATATGATGATATATTGAACTTAGTTGCAGAACCTGGTTTAAGCAGATATTTTGCAGCTAAAATCCCTGAAGGACCAAGAAACATTGGAACCATTGGAACTGTTGGAGACGGTTTTTTTGGGAACCAAATGAATCAAATGGATCCGGTTTTTCTTGAAGAAACTGCATTTACAAGTTAAGCTTAAGTATGAATTGACACGAATAAGTTTTTTTGATAATCTATATAAAAATAAAGGTCGCACCCAAGAGGAGTAAAAAATGATATTAATAGTTGATTTTGGAGCACAGTACAGTCAACTCATTGCAAGAAGAGTAAGAGAAGCAAATGTCTATTGTGAAATAGTGCCATACACATCTTCAATCGAGAAAATTAAAGAAAAAGAACCAAACGGAATTATACTTTCAGGAGGACCGGCAAGTGTTTATGCAGAAAATGCTCCATGTATTTCAAATGAAATATTTAATTTAGGAGTTCCTGTTCTGGGTATATGCTATGGCGGACAGTTTATAGCCCAGGAATTCGGAGGAAAGGTAAGAAGAGCAGATTCCAGGGAATATGGAAGAGTTAAACTTCAAATATTGTCAGAAGATAATTTGTTTAAGGGAATTGAACAGGACTCATTATGCTGGATGAGCCATACAGATTACATTGAAAAAGCACCGGAAGGTTTTGAGATTACTGCAAAATCGGAAACCTGTCCCGTATGTGCCATGAAAAACGAAGAAAAGAAAATTTATGCGGTGCAGTTCCATCCGGAAGTAGAGCATACTGAGAAAGGCAGAGAAATAATAAATAACTTTTTATTTAATGTATGTAAACTGACTAAAGACTGGAACATGGGCAGCTTCGCAGAAGAAACCATAGCAAGAATTAAAGCCCGGGCAGGAGATAAAAAAGCTATTTGTGCCTTGTCCGGAGGAGTTGATTCATCTGTTGCTGCAGTATTGGTTCACAGAGCAATAGGTTCAAATTTAATCTGTGTATTTGTTGACCATGGTCTTCTCAGAAAGGATGAAGGAGATCAGGTAGAAAAAGTATTTAAAGAAAAATTCAACATGAATTTAATAAGAGTCAACGCAGGAGAAAGATTCCTGAGCAAGCTGGCAGGAGTAACCGAGCCTGAAAAAAAGAGAAAAATAATCGGTGAAGAATTCATCCGTGTGTTTGAAGAAGAAAAGCAAAAGCTAAAGGATAAATTCGGGCAAATTGACTACCTGGTACAGGGAACAATCTATCCGGATGTTATAGAAAGCGGTACGGCAACGGCCTCAGTTATCAAAAGCCACCACAATGTTGGCGGACTTCCTGAAGACGTGGATTTTGAACTTCTTGAACCGCTCAGACAGTTGTTCAAGGACGAAGTCCGACAGGTAGGAAGAGAGCTGGATATACCTGAAGAAATAGTTGAAAGACAGCCATTCCCAGGACCAGGTCTTGCAATTCGTGTACTTGGAGAAGTCACCGAGGATAAATTAAAAATAGTAAGAGAAGCTGACTACATATTCAGGGATGAAATAAAAAAGGCAGGTCTTCAAAACGAAATATGGCAGTATTTCGCATGTCTTCCCAACATCAGAAGCGTAGGAGTTATGGGAGATGAAAGAACATACTCCCATACCATAGCCCTGAGAGCAGTCAACTCAACCGACGGCATGACATCCGACTGGTCAAGGATACCCTACGAAGTATTAGAAAAGGTATCAAACAGAATCGTAAACGAAGTAGACAACGTAAACCGCATTGTTTACGACATAACCAGCAAACCCCCAGCTACTATTGAGTGGGAATAAGAACGGGAAAACTGGAAAGCCTTGATATTATTAGGTTTTCAGCGCTTTAAATTGGTCATTGATACTGATTTGATACTAACTTTTATTCCACAGTAATATTTAGACAGAGTTGAAAGCTCCCGTCTGAACGCTAAGTTCAGGCGGGAGTTTTTTGCGTTATATCATGTTCACTTAATTCTATCCAAGATTGCTTGAACGATTTTATCAAGTTGTAAACTTCCATATACAATAAAATCTGCATCTTTTGTAGCAGCTTCCTCGCCGTGAATATATAATTCTCTGCCACTTTTCAAATAAAAATCAATATCAGTTAAAAACATTTTGGTTAAATATTTTGCAGCATTAAATAGTTACGAAAGGCTCAATCAAACCAACGGCAGGCTTTATAAAGAAAACGAGCGGCTATCCAACAGCAATGAAAAACTGTCAGCAGAAAATGGTCATCTGAAAGCCAAAAATAAAGATTATGCCCTGCCGGAGGATTGCTTCCTGCTGTGCCTTCTTATATTTAAATATAGTGGATATTATATTTAGATATGTAGATGTTACTATTGTGTTTTTAGAGATTATAATGTATAATATAATCATAAAAACTCAACGGTTAGAGGTGTCTTGAATTGCAAATAAGTTATAAACGTCTGTGGAAGCTCCTAATAGATAAAGATATGAATAAAACGGCGTTGAAAGACGCTGCCGGAATCAGTGCTACTACCATAGCTAAACTTGGGAAGAACCAATCAATTTCAATGGAATCTATGATTAAGATTTGTAAGGCGCTGGGTTGTGATATCGGCGATATTGTAGAAATCGTGGAGGAATAGATATGATTTTGGGATTAAAACGTGGGACAGTCGCACTTGCTTCTCATGATCCAGAATGGGAAAAAGTTGCATCTGAAACGATTGAGCGGCTTTGGAGCATTTTGGGCGATGTTGCAAAAGACGTCCAACATGTTGGGAGCACAGCAATTACTTCTATTAAAGCGAAACCAATTATTGATATTGCTGTAGCGGTGCAAGATTTTGATGAAGTAATGGCATTATTGCCAACTCTGGAAGAAAAGGGATTCATATACCGCAAACGAGAAAATCACGATGATGAGTCATTGTTATTTGCCTGTGGCGATTATTCTAATACCGGGGGAATTGTCACACACTTTATTCATGTTGTAAAAATAGATAGTTCAGAGTTTATAAACTATATTAACTTTCGGGATTACATGAACACGCATTTTACTGAAGCTAAGGCTTACGAAACCTTAAAATTACGACTAATGGATGAAAATCCTATTGACCCTGATAGAGAAAAGTATCTTGCTGGAAAGAAAAATTTTATTAAAGAAAAGCTTATGCTTGCCCGGCTATGGAATGATTTTGGGCGTAAGTTTACTCATATCGAATCTGTCAACAAAGGCTGGTCGAGCGATAAAAAATATTACACCAAAACTGTTGATGACAAGCAATTTTTAATTCGCGTAGCGGACATATCTCAGTATGAACATAAGAAAGCAGAATATGAAAACATGAAGCGTGTTGCTGCTTTAGGGATACCAATGCAACAACCTGTTGATTTCGGTGTATGCAATGACGGTAAAAGCGTGTTTCTTATGCTCACTTGGGTTGAAGGTGATGATGCAGAAGAAATATTACCGCTACTTATAGAAACGGAGCAATATGCGCTTGGAATAAAAGCTGGCAAAATCATAAAAGAAATGCAAACAATTGAAACGCTTTCACCATCCGACGACTGGTTTAATAATTACGGTGCTAAAATTGATCGCTATATTAAAAACTATCGTAATTGCGGGTTAACCTTTGAAGGTGACGAAAAACTAATTGCATACATAGAACAAAACCGTCACATTATGAAAAATCAGACGATGTGCCTGACGCACGACGACTATCATCCCGGTAATTTGATTTTAAATAAAGACCACGAGCTGTTCGTTATTGATTTTCAGCGTCTCAGAATGGTTGAGCCATACCATGCTTTAGCGGGAGTACAATTTTCCGCAAAACCTTCTCCGCATTTTGCCACAGGGCAGTTAAATGCTTATTTTGAAGGAGAACCCCCAGAAAATTTCTGGAGATTGCTTGCGCTATACATGGCTTGTGTGGCTGTAAATTCCCTGCCGTGGTCTATTCCGTTTGGTCAAGGTGAAATCGACTTTGCGTATCGGCAAATAGCAGATATCTTATCGTGGTATGACAATATGCAGTCTGTTGTACCCACATGGTATCTTAAAGATTTCTATATCCAGTACATTGACGGAATACCTTATAAGCTGAAATCTCCGTTTGACTTCTCTTTTCTCAGCAAATATGGCAATGTATTTAAAGTTTTTGACGATCAAGATTCAGGTAATATCTGTTTTGGCGTGCAGAATGGTGATACTAAATACTTTATTAAATTTGCAGGTGCTCCGACTGAAAGGGCAAATTGCACGGCTGATACAGCTATACACAATTTAAGCAAATCACTTGCTGTATATCGGGATTTATCGCATGATACTCTTATAAAACTGATTGATGATGAAGAAATCGGCGGTGGACTGGCTGCTATATTTGAATGGGTAGATGCCGAGTGCATGGGTAAAATGTATCCGCTCTCCAGACAAAAATTCATGCAAATGCCACTGGAAACGAGGCTCAAAGTATTTGATGAAATTCTTGTGTTTCATGCTCATGTAGCAAAGCAACGTTATGTCGCTATTGATTTTTATGATGGTAGTATCATGTACGACTTTAATAAAAATAAAACTGTTGTTTGTGATATTGATTTCTACACAAAAGCACCTTATACCAACAATATGGGGCGTATGTGGGGCAGCTCACTTTTCATGTCACCAGAAGAATATAAACTCGGCGCAGTAATTGATGAGATTACCAATGTGTATGCGATGGGGGCGACGGCATTTTCTTTATTCGGTGATGATAGCGACAGATGTATTGAAAAATGGAAATTGAGCAAAGAACTGTTTGAAGTGGCGAAAAAAGCTGTCAGTGATGACCGAAGTGAAAGGCAACAGTCGATTGAACAAATGATACAAGAGTGGAATATAGCAAGATGAGTAAACCAAATGGCATAATTGTTTTTGGCGCTAACGGATGCGGAAGACTACCCTTGGGAGAGAATTAGCTCGCATTGAGTAAATAAAAAAGGCTTGTTTAATGTCCCGATGGGTTCCTATAAAAATCCTATGATTTGTGATGAGAGTAATCTTCGCATAGTGTCGGCAAAACTTCAAAAAGTTACTATCGTGTGGGGATTACAGAAAGTCAAGGGATTTTATTGATGAGAATACATTTGTGTATTTTGATCCGCCTTATCTCCCTATAACAGATACAGCAAGTTTTACAGCTTATACTGAGAACTTGTTTAATGATGACGAACAAATAGAACGAAGCTGCTAAACAGAAATATCATCGGTGTCGATGTAAACGATATAGCTCTCAACAGATGCAGAGAGAAGACGGATTTTGAGCACGAGGGTGCAGATGGCAAAGTTTATATTCGCAAGGGCGATGCTCGTAACCTTGCTTTCATTCCAGGCAGTGGCATTGATCTTATCTGTACTCACCCACCGTATGCTGATATTATCAAGTATAGTGAAGATATTGAAGAAGATTTGTCGCATTATAAAGTTAAGGATTTTCTTGAAGAGATGAAAACTGTAGCTGCTGAGAGCTATCGTGTATTGAAGAAAGATAAGTTCTGTGCCGTTCTTATGGGGGATACTCGTCAAAAGGGTCATATGATACCAATGTCTTTCGATGTTATGCGTATTTTTGAGAATGCGGGGTTTAAATTAAAAGAACTAATAATTAAGGAGCAGCACAATTGCAAGGCTACGGGATACTGGAAAACAAATAGTGTGAAATATAATTTTTTGTTGATAGCACACGAGTATTTGTTTGTTTTTAGAAAATAAGAAACCTGTGTAAACTAAGTAATTTTTGATGATGTAAATATTCCGACAAGTCATATGGAAAATGTAGAACAATATGAAGGAAGATTCATATAGGATAATAAAATGGACATAGAGCTTTACTATAAAGAACAGGGAACAGGAAAAACAATGATTCTTTTACATGGGAATGGTGAAAATGGTGATTATTTTGAGCACCAGATGGATTATTTTGTGAAAAAGTACCATGTGGTTTCTATTGATACCAGGGGTCATGGAAAGTCAAAGCGTGGGGTCATGCCTTTTACCATTGAACAGTTTGTAGAGGATCTGCATGACTTTATGGATTTACACCACATAAAAAAGGCAATAATTTTGGGATTTTCAGATGGGGGAAATATCGCATTAAAGTTTGCAATAAAATATGGTGAAAGGGTGGAGGCTCTTATAATTAACGGAGCTAATCTTGAGCCTGAGGGTGTAAAAAGACATGTTCAGATACCAATAGAACTGGAATATCATCTTGCAGGGATTTTTGCATGGAAATCACCAAAAGCTAAAAAAAACAGAGAGCTTTTTGGGCTTATGGTGAATGACCCGTTTATTAAGCCGGAAGATTTGCGGAGTATTACTGTTCCGACGCTGGTAATAGCTGGAACGAGGGACATGATAAAGGAAAAACACACAAGGCTTATTGCAGGCAGCATACCAGGTGCGGAGCTGGCCATAATTCCGGGTACACATTTTATTGCAAACAAAAACCCCTATGAATTTAATTCGGCAGTAGACAAATTTCTTTACCGTCTGGAAAAGCTGTAAGTGCTAAATTATTGAAATAAGCAAATAAACAATTAAACAATGTGTAATTTTAAAACGACATACAGGCAGGTAGAATGATGCTGGATAATAGTACTGAAGAGTTAACAGAAAAGAATCACTTAAATATACATAATGCGGAAATAAGGCATGTTTCCTGTAACCGGAGAATATTAGAATACCGTCTTACAAGAAAAAATGTTAAGAATGTCAACTTAAGAATTAACATTGATGGCAGCATTCTTGTATCGGCAAATTATACCGTTCCTGTGGAGTTTATTGATAATTTTGTAAAACAGAAGCAGGAATTTATTATTCGCACATTAGGCGAGTATGAAAAAAGACGTAAGCATCTGAAAATTAATTCAAGGAATTACATCAGCGGTGAAATCTATGAGATTCTTGGCAGGAGTTTACAGCTTAAGGTAACAGAAGCAGGTAAGGAGGAAGTGTTATCAGATGAAAACTTTATTTTCTTAAATGTACTGGATGAAGATGATTTCTCAAGAAAAGAAAAGCTCATGAAAAAGTGGTTTAAAAAATGTCAGATTAATGTATTTACGAAAATATGTGATGAAACTTACAGGAAATTCAAAATATACGATGTACCATATCCTGTGCTTAAAATAAGGGATATGACATCAATGTGGGGTTCATGCAGACCTAAAAAGGGAATTATTACGCTGAACAGCAGGTTGATAGAAGTACCGGAAAAATGTATTGAATATGTTGTACTGCATGAATTTGCACATTTCATACATCCAAATCATTCTAAAGATTTTTACAATTTTATTTCTACGCTACAGCCGGATTGGAAGGAACGTAAGATTGAATTGGATAATAGGATGTGGATAGATTGAAAAAGTGAAAAAATTTCTTGTACAGGAGGATAAAATGGGAACAATTTATGTCAGAAAAGCAACTGAAAACGATTTAGACAGTATAATGACTATCATTTACAATGCAAAACAATTGCTGAAAGCAGATGGAAGCAGGCAGTGGCAAAACGGTAATCCTGATGAAAAGACTATTATTGACGATATCAGGCAGGGCTATGGATATCTTCTAATTGTTGACGAACAGATTGCAGGAACTTCCGCATTGATGACTGTCCCAGACCCAAATTATGAAATGATTGACGGCTCATGGAGAAATAACGAAGCAACATATGCGACTATTCACCGCTTTGCAGTTTCAGACAAGTTCAGAGGGATGCACCTGACAGGTTATTTTCTTTCAAACCTGCTTAGCTTGGCATATAGTCAGGGCTTTAGAGATTTTAGAGTGGATACTCATGAAATGAATATACGTATGCAGGGGCTTATTCAAAAATTTGGGTTTAGTTACAGAGGCCAGATTTTCGTTGAGCCTACTCCTGAAGGAGAGAGAAAAGCTTATGAGCTTCACTTGGATTAATAATATTAAAGGCTGAAAAATAATAAGCAGCATGAACAGGTGGAATGAAAAGCATCGGATTCATACCACCTGATATTTAAAAGCAAACATCATAGGTTAAGCTTTCGGCAGGCTCTTCGTTTTGCGGAGAAACATCAGGATTGCTGTCCGGTAGGTCGGTATAGCACACGTACCATAACGGGCATTGCAGTCCATGATTATCTGCTGTATTTAATCTGTTGATAATCTCATCGTATGTAGTTGGCGGCGGAACTAAAACAGGACCTCCCGGCTGCCAATCAGCAGGAGTTTCAAGGTTGTACTGCTCGGTAATCTGAAGTGAATCCAATATTCTTGTTAACTCCTGAAAGTTTCTTCCGCAGGATGAAGGCAATGTTAGGATTGACCTTATTCTTCCATATGGATTTATTATAAATGCATCTCTTACAGTTTCCCCATATAGCCTGTCGGGATTAAGCATGCCATATTGTTCCGATATACTTAAGTCTGAGTCCGCAATAACCGGAAAGGGAACAGTTATCCCAGTTTTCTGATAAATATCAAATACCCAAGCTAAGTTAGAATAAATGTTATCTGTAGTAAGAGCAACCATTACCGCATTTCTTTCCAGGAGCTGCGGATAAAATTGAGCAGCTTTTATTAGTTCTGTAGTTCCTACAGGTTTAAATGCCATTGGTTCGCTCGCAAGCAATACCCATTTTCCCCTGTAATCAGACAATCTGACATATCCCTGAGTGGACATTGCTATAAAATCTGGGGCTAATCTTCCAAGCGTAATACATTCCGAACCTCTTTCACGTTGATTTAAATTATTGTTTATGCTATTATATGAAACCATATATGCTCCTTAAAGGTTTATTAATATTTTATGTGTGTAATTTCTAAATGTTAACTTTTAACCATTTAAATATAATTGTCAAAATATATAGACAAAAACACAAAAGTTCGTTATAATCATATTCGAGAGATATATGAAATAATCATACAACCAATGATATGATATAATATAATTTTAGGAGGATTTTTATAAATGAGTAGACCAGTTTTATCAGCACATTTTGAATCAAGAATGCCTTCAGATGTCAGGCTTGCACAGATGAAATATGCAGAACGCAAGGTTAAGCCTGAAGCAGTAATTAACGTAGGAATAGGAAATGTTTCTCTTCCCACAAATCCTGCCATGATGAAAAGGATGTTTAATCTGGATGCACCCGATAGCCCGTTTTCAAAGGGAGTAATAAGATATACCGCTACCGGTGGTTTTGATGAAACTCAAGAAGCTTTCAAAAATATTCTAAAATGCGAAGGGTTTGATACAAGCAAGTTGTCAGTGACGGTAACCGACGGCGGCTCAACAAGTATGGAATTGCTGTTACTGGGAGTTTGCGGTCCTGCAGGAACAGACGAAAAACCATTGATGATGATAGACCCTGCATATACAAATTATATTTCTTTTGCAGAAAGAACAGGACGAAAGACAGTAACAATTAAACGTAACTTAAATGAAGACGGAAAATTTGGTCTTCCGGAAATTGATAAAATTGAGGAAATGATAAAGGCTACCAACCCCGGAGCACTTCTAATTATACCTTATGACAATCCTACCGGACAACTTTATGATAAAAAAACATTAAATGCACTTGCAGAACTTTGTGTAAAATACAACATGTGGATGGTCAGTGACGAAGCTTACCGTGAATTATATTATGTAGATGGTGCCGAGTTGGTAAGCATTTGGGGAATAACAGACAAGGAAGTTCCCGGAATTGAAGGCAGGAGAATAAGCATAGAAACTGCATCAAAAGTGTGGAATGCATGTGGACTGAGAATAGGTGCATTAGTTACTGATAATGATGAGTTCAGCAATCGCTGTGCTGCAGAATATACTGCAAATCTTTGTGCAAATGCTATAGGACAATATATATTCGGAGCTTTAGCTCATGAAAGCAAGGAACAAATTGCTGATTGGTGCAAAGGCCTTCGCGATTACTACAAAGACTTGATCTTTAAAGTAAGCAAAAACCTGAAGGATTTAGAACCTGGGTTGGTTGTTTCAAGTCCCGATGCATCAATATACACTGTTATAGATGTTAGAAATGTTGTAAAACCTGGATTTGATTCAATTGATTTCGTATTGTATTGTGCGGGAGAAGGTTCTGTTGATTTGAATGGAGTTCAAACAACATTATTGGTTGCTCCTATGAAAGGTTTCTATGATATTGCAAAGGGAGAACAAAACCCAGGAAGCACTCAGTTCCGTATTTCATACGTTGAAACACCTGAAAATATGCTCAAGGTTCCCGAATTGTTTGTTAAGCTGTTAAAGCAATATGAAGCAGGCAGATAATCCTGAATAAATAATTTAATTTTAATAAAAATAAAGGGACGTCAAGGCGTCCTTTTATTGTGTCTGCTTAAGTGTTATTCATCTATGGCGGTAGCTTTTTCGGATGTAATTTTATATGGATCTGCTATCGCATCTTTAACTGACTTCTTTGCAA
>DHUT01000100.1:54647-56512 GCA_002409285.1 Firmicutes bacterium UBA5227
ATTCCTTCATCTAAGTGGTAGCCGTCGCTGGTCAGTTCATTTCCAATAGATTTTAAACTTTTGTTTGTTCTGGCATTTTGTATAGCTGTTCCGCAGGGTATAGTTATATTGATACCTGTTTCATAAGCCGCCTGCTTATATGCACCCACAATCGTTTCATACATAATTTTCTGGTCACGGCTATAACGCATAAAATTATCATTAGTGTTTTTATAAGAGTATGCCCAGGTCATGTTTAATGCAAGTTTTACATCCGGGTTCAAAGCTATTCCCCTCACATATGCGATTAAGCTGTTCAGGTATGGCTGATATGTAGAATAAATCCCGGAATATTCCGAAGATTGCTGAAAGATTATATAATCCCATTTTTCATTCAGCACAGCTTCGCTTACGGTATAATCTTCCTGAGCCGTCATGTTTGAGGAAGTCCATTTATAATATGTATATGCCTTTTCATTATTTAATGCATATTTATTGTGTCTTTCAAGAGAACAACCGCTGCTGTACAGATTTCCCGCAATTATGTTCATACCGGCAGACTTTGCAATGTCAGATAAATAGTAAACAGTATCATGTGAGAAAGAATTTCCTATAAACAATATTTTGATTGTCTTTGAAGAGGGATCCTCTACAGTGACTTCGCATATTTTAGCTTTTTTCCCGTCAACAGTGGCTGATATTACAGAAGTTCCCCATTTGTTAGCCGTAATGATACCATCGGAATCAATTTCTGCAACCTTTTCGTTTTCCGAAGAAAAGTTAAATTTCTTATCGGCTTTCAAAACAACTGAACTGCCCACATCAAGATTTATCTTTTCAAAACCCTTTCCGGAGACTTGTCCTTGTTCCAATACAGTGTCAGATTTTATTGAAGCTGAACTGATGTTTGTGTTTCCTTCAAGTAAGATTCTCACATTGCTGTTTTTCTTATTTGCAGTCAATTGATTTATACTTGAATTTTCGATTATTACGGAATTTTCACCGCCGCCTTCAATAAGCAATTCACCTTTAACAGTAACATTTTTTAAGGTTACGCTGCCATTTCCCACACCTTTTGTAATATGAAGGTTTCTTACGGTTTTGTTTTCAACTACTACTCCTGACTTATTTACTGTCAAATCAGTCAATCTTGATTTTGCCAGTATTTTTGCAAGAGTTTCAATATATATGCTCATATACTTGCCTGCTTGTGCTGATTTTTCAGTAAGCTGTTCCGGTAAGCCTTCTACTGAGCTATATGCATATGTGGGTAATACTGCTGTTAATGTTAGTACTATAACCAAAAAAAACGATATAATTTTTTTTGCCATTCTGTCATCTCCTTACTGCAATTATAGCATTTTTGATATTATTCGACAATTCAATTATATATTTTTTTTTCATATAATTTTTGTCGATAATATTACAAAATTCTCAATTGGATTAAACCTTTAAAAAAATATTGTAAAAAAATGTTTTTTATTATATAATTTAAAAAATTGTTACGAGGTGAATTACATGAAATTTATAGAGAATACTTCAATTGATCCTCACTATAACCTTGCTTTTGAGGAATATGTGTTTAGGAACCTGGATCTAAACGAAGAATTTGTATTGCTCTGGAGGAACGAACCATCTATAATTGTAGGAAAAAACCAAAACACTGTGGAAGAAATAAATATGGAATATGTTAAAGATAATAATATTAATGTGGTTAGAAGAGTAACCGGCGGAGGTGCCGTATATCATGACTTGGGAAACTTAAATTTTTCGTTTATAGCAAAAGCTGACAGCAGCGAAAAAATAGATTTTAAAACATACAATATTCCAATAATAAAAGCTTTAGAAAAAATAGGAGTAAATTGTCAGTTATCGGGCAGAAACGA
>DHUT01000100.1:56789-96667 GCA_002409285.1 Firmicutes bacterium UBA5227
CTAAATGTAAGAAGAGATAAAATTGAATCCAAGGGAGTAAAATCCGTGTCAAGCAGGGTAACTAATATTAAGCCATATATAAAAGATGATATAGATGTTTTAGAATTCAAACAGGTGCTGCTGAATAATATATTTGATTACTTCAATCAACCTGTTGAAATATATGAGCTGACCGATGAGGACAGGAGAAATATTCAAAAAATGGTTGATGAAAGATATGGAACCTGGGAATGGAATTACGGCAAGTCTCCAAAATTCAATTACAAAGGCTACGGCAGATTTGCTGGAGGCAGTGTAGAGACAAGGCTGCAGGTGGAAAACGGTATAATAGAAAACTGTAAAATTTATGGTGATTTTTTTGGAAAAGTAGATATTGCGCAGTTAGGGGCAAAGCTTCATGGATTAAAATATGACATTGATGAAGTAAGAATGGCTTTAAGAGATGTATCAATAGATGAATACCTTGGAAGAATTACCGGGGAAGAATTTATACAATGCTTATTTAACTGAGAAATTAATATGTTTAAAATTATGCTCAAATTTTTACGTACGTAAATTATTACGGGTTAAAAATTTGGGTATTTTTGTTATGTACAGCACCTATGAAAAAGTTTATGGTTTAATACCCATTCATGGAAAGATTCAGGCTTAAAAGCACGAAAGACTTATGGAAAAACTATTGTTCGGGTTTGGGCAATGTGTTATAATCTATAGAACATATGTTGTATATGGATCCAAACGGAGGAATTATGGACTTATTAGATAAATTAAATGAAAAACAAAGAGAAGCGGCTTCTCATGACAAGGGGCCAATTCTGGTTATAGCAGGAGCGGGAACAGGTAAAACAAGAGTTCTTACACACAGGATAGCATACCTGGTGGAAACAAAAAAAGCAAGACCCTGGGAGATTCTGGCCATTACCTTTACCAACAAAGCAGCCAATGAAATGAAAGAAAGAATAGGACAACTTATAGATTATTCAATAGACCGAATGTGGATTGGAACCTTTCACTCTGTTTGCGTGCGAATATTAAGGAGAAATATAGATAGAATAGGTTATGACAGGAACTTTGTAATATATGACACAAACGATCAGAAAGCAATAATCAGGGACTGTATCAAGGAACTGGATTTGGATACAAAGAAATATAATGTTAATTCAATCAGAGCTATTATAAGCAGTGAAAAGAACGTAAGAAATAATCCCGATAAATATATTGCAGAGCATTATACCGATTTCATCAAGCGAAACGTTGGGGAGGCATATGCTCTTTATGAAAAAAAATTGAAACAGGCAAATGCACTGGACTTTGATGACCTTCTTGTTAAGGCTTTAAAGCTTCTGGAAACAGAAGTAGATATCAGGGAATCATATCAGGAACAGTTTAAATATATTCTCGTTGATGAGTACCAGGACACCAATCTGGTACAATATTGTATAGTTAAGATTCTCGGACAAAAACCAAACGGCGAAAACAATGTGTTTGTGGTAGGAGATGAAGACCAGTCCATATACGGCTGGAGAGGGGCAGACATAAAAAATATACTTAATTTTGAACATGACTTTAAGGGAGCAAAGGTAGTAAAGCTTGAAAAAAATTACCGTTCCACCAACGTCATATTGAATGCGGCAAACGGGGTTATAGGCAACAATTGTCAGCGTAAAGGAAAAAACCTTTATACAGATTTTGAAGGCGGAAATCTTATACGGATAATGGAAACAGATAATGAAAAGGATGAAGCATTTACTGTTGCCGCATTAATAAGGAAAGAGCGAAGAGAAAATAACCTTGACTATTCAGATATGGCAATTTTATACAGAACAAATGCGCAGTCAAGAGCTCTTGAGGAAGGGCTTATAAGAGAAGGCATACCCTACAAAATAGTTGGAGGGTTAAAATTCTATGAAAGAAAAGAAATAAAAGATATTATGGCGTATTTGACACTCATATACAATCAAAAAGATGTCGTAAGCTTTGATAGAATAATTAATGTTCCAAGGCGGAAAATTGGTCAGAAAACCATGGATATTATAACTGATTATTCAGAAGCTGAAAGTATTTCAAAATTTGAAGCCTGCTTTGACTCAGAACAGCTTAATTTGCCCAAAGCGGCTGCTGCCAGTATAGAAAGCTTCATTTCCATGATGGAAATGCTGATGATCAAAAAAGATGTAATGCCCTTATCGGAATTCATTCAGGAGGTATATGAGGTTACCGGATTAAAAGCCATGCTCCTTGAAGAAGATACAGATGATGGAAGAAGCAGGATTGAAAACGTGGAAGAGTTTTTGTCTGCCGCCAAGGATTTTGAAGAAAGGTATGAGGAAAACAGTCTGGAGGATTTTCTTGCTCATGTTTCTCTTTTGGCAGATGTTGATAAAACCGATGAAACAAAAAAAGATAACGTGATACTTATGACCGTTCACAGTGCAAAGGGACTGGAATTTGACACTGTTTTTATTACCGGGCTGGAAGAAGGAATGTTTCCTATTATTGACCAGAATGATTTAAACGATGATTTGGAGGAAGAAAGGAGATTATTCTATGTTGCAATAACAAGAGCAAAAAGAATGCTTTACATTACTCATGCCAATGACAGAATGCGATTCGGAAGCCATGAAATGAAAGTAAAATCCAGATTTTTAAAGGAAATACCCTATGAATGCATAGAAGAAAGCGACCCTGCTTCATTTGCCGCTAAAAAAATAGAAAGAATTGACAGCGGCGAATATACATCCGGGAAAAGTAACACTTTTACCAAAAACAATTATTTCAAAGGTGGATTTGACCTGGAGGGAAAAAAAAGCAAGCCAAGGCTCAAAGCAGACAGTATACAGCCCGGTGACAGAATTATGCACAAGGCATGGGGTACCGGTACGGTTGTACAGATTAAGGATGACGGAGACAGCAAGGTGGCAGTCATAGCATTTGAAAATAAAGGAATTAAAAACCTTAATTTAGACTATGCTCCGATAGAAAAAATATAACTTGAAAGGAACACATTATGGAAGATAAGCTTCTTTTAATGAAGGAAAAAATAAAACTTTTGAATGCGGCAAATAAGGCATATTATCAGGAAAACAGAGAAATAATGTCTAACTTAAAATATGACAGCTTGTATGACGAGCTTGCAGAGCTTGAAAAGGAAACGGGAATAACCCTGTCAAATAGTCCCACAATTAATGTGGGATATGAGCTCTTGTCTAATTTGCCAAAGGAGCGTCATGAAAAGCCTATGCTTTCGTTAGATAAGACAAAAAATGCCTCGGAATTAAAGGACTGGCTTGGCAATAATGATGGTTTGCTTTCTTGGAAGCTTGACGGACTTACCATAGTACTGTCGTACCTGGACGGGAGACTTGTAAAAGCTGTTACCAGAGGCAACGGAGAAGTCGGTGAAGTAATAACAAACAATGCCAGAGTCTTTGCAAATATACCTGTCAATATAGATTACGAGGGAAGCCTGATATTAAGGGGAGAAGCAGTAATAAGCTATTCGGATTTTGAAAAAATTAACAGCCTGATAGTGGATGCAGAAGCTAAGTATAAGAATCCGAGGAATTTATGCAGCGGTTCGGTAAGGCAGCTTAATAATAAGGTAACGGCTGAGAGAAATGTGTACTTTTATGCCTTTTCACTGGTGAAGGCAGAGGGTATTGACTTTAAGAATTCAAGGAAAGAACAGCTTGAGTGGCTAAGCCGCCAGGGGTTTTCCACAGTAGAATTCAAAACGGTAAATTTCTCGAACATAGAGGACACCGTAAACTGGTTTGCGGAACACATTGCTGAAAATGATGTGCCTTCAGACGGTCTGGTACTCACCTATGACAATATTTCTTATGGAGAATCACTGGGCTCAACTGCAAAATTTCCAAGAGATTCCATAGCTTACAAATGGCAGGATGAAATAAAAGAAACTAAGCTTTTAAAAATTGAATGGAGTGCATCAAGAACGGGTCTCATAAATCCAATTGCAATATTTGAGCCTGTGGAGCTGGAGGGAACCACCGTCAGCCGTGCAAGTGTGCACAATTTAAGCATAATGGAAGGCCTGGAGCTTGGTGTGGGAGATACAATAAGTGTTTATAAGGCGAATATGATAATTCCACAGATATCTGACAATCTGACAAGAAGCAGAAACATAGAAATACCTGAAAAATGTCCGGTTTGCGGAGGAGAAACCGCCATTAAGGATGAAAATGATGTAAAGACTCTGTATTGTACCAACGAGGAATGTCTTGCAAAACATATAAAGTCCTTTACACACTTTGTGAGCAGGGATGCAATTAATATAGAAGGGCTTTCAGAGGCAACAATTGAAAAACTTATTGCCAGGGGACTGGTAAAAGAGCTGGCGGATATTTTTCATATAGAGAATTTCAGGGATGTAATAACAGAAATGGAGGGCTTTGGGGAAAAGTCATTTAATAATTTGCTTAATTCTGTAAACAGAGCCAGAAAAACAACAGCTTCAAGGCTGTTGTACAGCCTTGGCATACCTAACATAGGTTTGTCTAATGCAAAAATAATCTGTAAAAAATTCAACGATGACTGGAACAGGATACAAACGGCTCAATTTGATGAGCTAATTGAAATTTCAGGTGTCGGGGATGTTATGGCGAATAATTACATTAATTTCTTTAAGGATGAAAAAAAGCAACAGATAATTTTTGACCTGCTCAGGGAAGTTGAACTTGAAAAACCATATTTAAATGAATCTGAGCAGCTGTTTGAAAATATCAATTTTGTTATTACAGGCTCGGTTGAACAGTTTAAAAACAGAGACGAATTAAAAGAAGCTATTGAGAACAGAGGCGGAAAGGTAACAGGTTCGGTCACATCTAAGACAAATTATCTGATTAATAACGACAGTTTGTCAAATTCTTCAAAAAATAAAAAAGCCAGGGAGCTTGGAATCAGAATAATTACGGAAAACGAATTTGTCCAATGGCTTAACGAAGGTATCACGCCTGAAAAATCCGAAGAATCAGCGGCAATTAATAAAAACTTTCTGTAATAAAATAGGTGCAGGCTTTATATAAAAGATTCATTAGATTTTAATAATCGTAAGGAGATTTTTGATAGAATGAGTGATGAGAGGGCTAATGGTAAAAGTCTCAAATACTGATTTCATCAGGTAGCAGAAGAGCGGAAATTGAAAGACTCCAGAAATGTGTGTAATTTCAAGGAGCGCGGCTCTTCTGCTTTTTTAATTTCTCCGATTTAAAAATATTATGTAAAGTATTTTTACATTATGTAAAATTTTTTTTACAAATATAAATCAATATACTATCATAAATATACAGTATTATATACATATACATATTATCTAATATTTTGAAAAGGTTGTAATAGTGCGTTTGCCGATGCATATTATTTTTGAAAAGGTTGTAAGTGGCATAAAATTTGCTTTATATAGTTTTTATTAATGAATATCATAATTTCTTCAGGAGGTAAAATGATTGATAAGCAAAGAAAATATTTATAATAACATGATAAGGATGGTGAAGGTACCAAGTGTTTCCGGTACGATTAAAGAAATACAGGCAGCATATAAGATTCGGGAATTGCTTTATGAAATTCCTTATTTCAATCAGCGTAAGGATGCAGTAAAGCTCGTTCCACTGGAAAACGACCCTTTTGGCAGATGCATTGTTACTGCTTTTATGGATCTGAACCCGGATTATCAGGAGACTATAATATTAACCGGACACTATGATGTAGTCGATGTGGAGGAGTATGGGCATTTAAAAGACAAAGCCTATGATGTAGAGGAAATTACTAAATGCATAAACCAGATTTCGCTTGATGAAGATAGCCTGAAAGATTTTAAAAGTGGTGAATGGCTATTTGGAAGGGGTACCGCAGACATGAAATATGGACATGCACTTTGTATTGAACTTTTGAGGCACTTCTCTGAAGAGGGGGGGATTAACGGAAAGCTTCTATATGTCGCTGTATGCGGTGAAGAGACAAACTCAGAGGGTATGCTCAGAGCTGTTCCGTTCTTTAATGAGTTTGCAGCAGAAAAAAACCTGAACTACACTGCTCTTCTTTTAACCGAATGCTACATGATGGAGGATCAGGCAAACGATAACAACAGATACATACACTATGGAGCATCAGGAAAGGTAATGCCAATGTATTTTATAGCTGGCGAGGCAACTCATGGGGGAGAACCATTTCTTGGCATAGATCCTAACCTGATTGCAACTGAAATATACAGGGAAATGGAACTTAATACAGAATTTTGTCAGCATAATCTTGGTGAGACAACACCTCCGCCGGTATGCCTGAAGTTTCAGGATCTGAAGAACACATACTATATATCAACACCGCTGTATTCTGCTTCATATTTTAATATAATTTCCATTCACATGAATCCGGAAGAGATTATGAGCAAACTGATAGAGATTGGACATAGTGCCTTTGAAAGCGCAATAGAATTTATAAAGATTAAGGCTGACAAGTATGAAAAACTCACAGGAGAAAGACCTGTTACACATTCTATAACTGCATGCGTTAAAACCTTTTATGAACTATACTGTGAGGTTAAAGAAACATATTATGGTGATCTGGATGCTGACATAAAAAAATTTGCTATAGAACTTTTAGAAGAAAAGTTAGAACTTCAGGACATATGTATAAAAATTGTTAAAAAGTTATATGAGTTATACAAGAACAAGCGGCCTATGGTAATTGTATCAATTATACCGCCATATTATCCGGATGTTTATATGGACAAAAACGAGGAAAAGGCCCATAACCTATTGAGTTGTGTTGATGAAATTATAAAGTATGCCGAGGAAAAATATGGAGAAACTCTTAAGATGAAGGACTATTATATGGGAATTTCTGATTTGAGCTATACAAGTTTGGCAAAGGATATGAACTTTGATAAGCTTTTTGAAAATGTTGTTGGTGCAAATATGATTTATCAGTTCCCTAAAGAGGATTTAAAAAGGTTCAGTGTTCCCGGAATTATTTTAGGAGGATACGGAAAAGACTTTCATAAACATACGGAAAGATTGAATATAAATTATAATTTCAATGTTTTACCCGACTTATATGTTCAACTTATCAAAAAAATATTTAATAATAAATAATATAGAGGGAAAAAAATGAATCCCTCTTAACTGCACCATTTTTTTATACAAAATGAAAACAAAATCATGAGTATGTAAGGGAAATGAAATTAGCCGTGCTAATTATATTATCTAATTTTTTATGGAGGGAAGTATGAAAAAAATACTATCAATTTTGTTAATATTTGCCATGATATTAACAGCATGTTCTGGCGGAAACTCTCCAGAACCTGTAGAAACACCATCGGGAACTGATAAGCCCGCAGATGAAAGTGATGTTTCCGAAGGCGGAAAATATGCGGAGGAGCAGGTATACAAAACTGTATACGCTCAGGAAATTGAGACAATCAATTATTTGACAACGGCTATGGCTGTTGAATATGCCTTGGCTGCAAACCTGGTCGATACTTTGGTTGATTATGACAAATACGGAGTTATTCAGCCTGCGCTGGCTGAATCCTGGTCAGCTTCCGAAGATGGGCTGACATGGACATTTAACCTTAGAAAAGGTGTCAAATGGATGGATTATGAAGGAAATGAAGTTGCTGAAACAACAGCAAACGATTTTGTAAGTGCGGCGCAATATCTTTTGACTCCGGAAAACGAATCGTCAACTGCCAATGTATTTTATGATGTAATCAAGAATGCAAAAGAGTACTTCAACGGAGAGATAACAGATTTTTCCCAGGTGGGAGTGAAGGCTGAGGATGATTATACTTTGGTATATACACTGAAGGAGCCTATTCCATATTTTGAATCAATGTTGACATATGTATGCTTTTTCCCTGCATATGGTCCGTATTTGGAAGAAATGGGAGATCAGTTTGGCACCACAAATTCAGCTTTGCTGTATAATGGAGCTTATTTATTAACGGAATTTGAACCGCAGATGCAAAGAATACTCAAAAAAAATCCCACATACTGGGATGCCGAAAATGTTCACATAGGAGAATTAAATTACAGATACAACAAGGAAGCAACAGCCTTGGCCGGGGAAATGTACAAGCGTGGGGAAATATCCGCTGTTGCCATTCCTCCGGCAAGTCTTGACGAATGGATGAATTCGCCTGAGCTTAGGAAACAGGTAAGGCCTGATAAATTAGGAAACTACGCATATTTCTATGCATTTAACTTCGATCCTCACTATGATGCTGAATATGAACCGGAAAACTGGAAGATAGCCGTGAACAACCCTAATTTCAGAAAATCCATAGTGTCGGCATTTAACAGGGTTGCTGCAATGGCAACGCAGGACCCGTACAATCCTGAATACAGAATAATTAATACCATAACACTTCCCGATTTTGCAAACCAGGGAGGTATAGATTTTACTGATACAGGAAAATTAGCAGAATTAAAGGACAAGGATTTCTACAATACGGAAGAAGCGTTAAAATATAAAGAAAAGGCTGTTGAAGAATTACAGGCAGCCGGAGCTAAGCTGCCTGTTAAAATACTGATGCCTTACAACACAAACAGCACATCATGGGCTAATGAGGCACAGGTTGTAAAACAGCAGCTTGAGTCTGTACTTGGTACTGATTACATCGAAATAACACTGCTTCCTCACGCACCCACAGGCTTCCTGGCCGGAACGAGAATTGCAGGAAATTATTCATTAATGCAGTGTAACTGGGGACCTGACTATGCAGACCCGCAGACATTTACGGTTCCATTCGAAAGGGATTCAAACTATAACTTCCCGGAATTTACAACTGATGTAACTGATGACGGAAAAAATATCTATGATACTTATGAAGCATTGGTTAATGAAGCAAAGGGCGAATATAGAGATATTCCTAAAAGGTATGAATTGTTTGCCGATGCGGAAGCATTACTTATAGAAGAAGCTTTTGTTATGCCTTACTGCGTAAGCGGGGGGAACGGATATGTTGTATCTAAGATTCATCCTTTCGAGGCACCTTTTGCACCTTTCGGTATTTCAAGCGAGAGATGGAAGGGACAGAAGCTTTTAGCACAGCCAATGAGCACAGAAGAATTTAATGAAGCATACGAGGTTTGGAAGACAGAGCGTGAAGCAGCTTTGAAGAAAGCAGCCAATAAATAATCAGGAAAATCTAAGGGGGTAAGAAGCAGAGCCGGGGCACTTTTTACTGGCAAATGAGAGGGAACTGGGAGAATGTAAGATAAAGTAAAGGTTTAAGGGGCTGTTGCATGAACGTAATGTGACAACCCCTTCAAAAATGCGATTTAATAGTAATCTTAATACATCTATAGCAATGTTAGCAAGGGCAAAAATATATAGAAATATGCTTATGAATATGCTATACTTTAAGTATGAAAAAACAGAGTGCATTATATAATACAGCTAATTTACAGTTACGGTGGTGTTATTATGGATATTGTTACTTCAGAAAGTAAGCTTACGGAATATGAAGATATAGTCGTAGTTGATAATAACGGAATAATTATTTACTATGATATGGCAAATATTCGCATGTTTGATCTAAAACCCGAGGAAATCATTGGTAAAAAGGTAACTTCTCTTTATAAAAATGTTGATGATGACACGAGTACTATTATGAAAGCTGTAAAAACTGGTGTTTCAACCTGTGACTTTAAAGAGAAGCTGATAACTAAAAAGAATAATACTGTATTTCAGATAGGCTCTACGTTTACCATTACGGATGGCGAAAAAATAATGGGAGCAATCGAATTTTCAAAATATCTTTATACAAAGGATACAATCAATCAAATTAAGAACCATGCTGTTCATAAAATATATAGGAAAAATAATACTATATATACTATTGATGATATTAAAACATCAAGCTCTAAAATTGAATCTATAAAAGAAAAAATTAGAAAAGTAGGTAAAACGGATTCTTCTGTCTTGATTTGCGGAAGTACCGGTACAGGAAAAGAAATGGTAGCACAGTCTATTCATAACTGCAGTGAAAGAAGAAACCAGCCATTTATTTCTCTTAATTGTGCAGCTATTCCTCAAAATCTTCTTGAGAGTACTCTTTTTGGTACGGTAAAAGGAAGTTATACCGGAGCTGAAGACAGGATGGGTTTGTTTGAAGTTGCGGATAATGGAACTTTGTTCCTGGATGAGATAAGTTCCATGGAGCCTATTATGCAGGTGAAGCTATTAAAGGCAATTGAAGAAAATCAAATAAGAAGGGTAGGGGGTAACAAGAACATAATAATTGATGTTCGCATCATTGCTGCAATAAACAAAGATCCTAAGAAACTCATTGATAATGGTGAATTCAGAAGCGATTTGTTTTTCAGGCTTTCCGTAATTCAAATAAACCTTCCACGTCTTAAGGAGAGACCATGTGATATTGAATTCCTTACAAAATATTTTATTGACTTCTATAACGAAAAGTTAAATATGTCAATAAATGAAATAAAACCTGAAGTTATGGATGTGTTTATGAATTATGATTGGCCGGGTAATGTCAGGGAGCTTAAAAATATAATTGAGGGTGCTTTTAATAGTACAGCAGATAATAATATAAAACTTGAAGATATACCCTACAGGTTATTTGAAGTGCCTGTAAAGGAATCAAATTTCTGTGATGCTGAAAGCGTAGGGCTTACCAGATATCTACAGCATTGTGAACGGGAAATTATAAAACATACTATTGAAAAATATGAAGGCAATATGTCTGAGGCGGCAAGGCAGCTTAAAATATCAAGGCAGCTTTTAAAATACAAAATAGAAAAATACCTATAAAATAGTTTGCAGAAAGGCGGAATATATACTGATGTGCGTAGTTTTTCCAAATTCGAAAGGCAGTATGTATATGCCTATCATATTTTTCACATAAGGTACTTTAATGAAACTCTTAATATTCTTTTTGATGAAGAATCTGAAGAATAATAAAATACATTATTAAAATCATAAAACTTCGAAAATATAAATCTATTGCAAGTTATAATTTTTATGGAATATAGCAATTATTTTGAAAACTTTCTTAATGCTTGTACTGCTTGCTGCAGGAAACGCTTTGGTTTAATAGCAAAAGACTTTCAACGCGGTAAGCTGCAGCAGTCGATTTATCAGTTTATAGATGAATGGAAAGCGGTGAGGTAATGATACTTGATATTAAATGCAGAATAAATGATTTAGATGAAGATGCTGTGCTTGATAGTGATTATGTGCAGAAATTGCCGATTACTTTGCTGTTCGGCACAAGCAATGAGGCAAAATTGAGTACTATGAGAAAACATTTGACAGGACTAAATATAAATATAATCGGCTTGAATGACATTGATATTAAATTGCCTGACATTGACGAAAGCGGAAGTAATCCGCTTGACAATGCTAAAATCAAGGCTGAGGATTATTACATTGCAACAGGCATTCCTGTATTCTCCTGTGATTCAGGTCTATATATAAAAGAAGCACCCGATGAGCTTCAGCCGGGGGTTCATGTTCGCAATATTGGCGGAAGATATCTTGATGACGAAGAAATGATTGAGTATTATGGAAAACTTGCGGAGCGATTTGGAGGGCAAATGACTGTACGATATAAAAACGGCATTTGTCTTGTAAAGAGTAAAACGGAAATATATGAATATATGGGTGATGATATTGCGGGAGAAGAATTTATCATCTCATCAAAACCACACCCACGCAGGACAAAGGGTTTTCCTCTTGACAGTCTTTCCGTACATATTAATACCGGAAAATATTATTTCGATATGGACGAGCTTAAGG
The DNA here is from genome assembly GCA_002409285.1 of Firmicutes bacterium UBA5227. Taxonomy (GTDB): domain Bacteria; phylum Bacillota; class Clostridia; order Tissierellales; family Sedimentibacteraceae; genus Sedimentibacter. The sequence goes on from DHUT01000100.1 coordinate 68,571, forward strand.
ACCGCTCGAGTATGGATGAGGGTTTTAGGAATTTCTTTATCCGGACGCTTGAATTGTAGTATAGCTGAAAGCATTCAGCCCTGAGGAGTAAAATTTATTTATTATGATTTATTCTTTATAGCTGCTGGCTGTCTGATGAATAATCAAACTTTACGTACTGCCCCAAGTATGATAGACTATACAGTATTATGAGGCGGAGGTAATTATGGCATTAAGGATTGTAATGTATTTCGGACTGCTGGCTGTGGGATGGCTTTTAAGGAGCAAGGGCCTGATTAATGAAAAACTTACAGGTAAAATCTCACATATTCAGACAGTGATTTTATTTGGACTTATATTTATAATGGGTGTAAGGCTTGGTATGGACGAGCAGGTAGTTTCGTCAATAGGACAGATTGGTGTTATGGCGGCTGCGTTTGCGATTGTAACTTCAGGTTTCAGCATTCTTCTTGTTTATCTGTCAAGGAAAAGATTTTTTAAAGGCGAAGGATTTACAGGAGGTAAGAATGACTAAAAAGATATTGATTGTTCTGACTGCAGGCATATTGGCAGGATTATTCATAATGCCGGAAGTAGTTTATGATAAAACAGGACTTCTCATGGATGTGGGATTGTGTCTTCTGCTGTTTTTTGTGGGTATTGATTTGGGTGGCAACAAGGATATTTTTAAGAACCTGAAATCTGTTGGTTTTAAAATACTTATTGTACCTGCGGCAACAATAATAGGAAGCCTGATAGGCGGCATAGTATGCAGCATAATATTTAAGCTGGATATATTCGGCTCCCTGGCAATTGCTTCCGGTATGTCATGGTATACCTTGTCCGCAATAATTATAACACCTATATCATCCCAGCTTGGTGCGGTTGCATTTCTGACTAATGTGTTCAGGGAAGTGCTGGCTTTCGTCAGCATACCTTTTATTGCAAAGCATATAGGGTATTTAGAAACCATAGGTGCAGGAGCGGCAATAAGTATGGATACGGGACTGCCTATGATAACAAAAAATACAAACCAGGAAGTTGCGGTAATTTCATTTATCAGCGGAGTTATTATATCACTGGCAGTAACGGTGCTGGTGCCAATTTTTGTAGGAATGATAAACTAATAAATGAGTAATTAAGGAGTAAAATAATGACCAGAATATACTTGACCAGACACGGGGAAACGGAGTGGAACAGGCAAAAAAGATTCCAGGGAAGCAAAAACTCCGAATTAACAGAAAAGGGAATACTGGCTGCTGAACTTTTAGCATCCCGTGTGGAAGAAATTGATTTGGACTGCATAATTTCAAGCCCTCTTAAAAGAGCTTATCAAACGGCGGAAATTGTGAGAGGAAACAAAGGAATTGACATTGTAAAATGCGACGGCTTCAAGGAAATTAACCTGGGAGATTTTGAAGGTATGCGATGGGATGAAATTGAGGATTTACATGGAGATGTTCTTAACAAAATCACAGATGACCCATTTGATAACCGGTATCCCAACGGTGAAAATTTAATGGAGTTTTATAACAGAGTTGAAAATTCCTTAAGGGAAATAATTGAAAAATTCAGAGATAAAAGTGTTTTAATAGTGGCTCACGGAGGTACGATAAACTGTATCCTGTCATATTTTCGAGGTGTTAAAATAAATAAGAACTGGATGGGCCATGTTGCTGAAAATTGCAGTCTCTCATGCTTTGAAGTTAATAAAGCGGGAGTAAGAGAAATATTTTTTAATGATACGGAACATTTAAGAGGTATTACTGCTTATAATTAAAGCTGCAGGCTGTCGAAATTTCCCGGGAAATGTAAAAACATACTGAATAAACCTCAAAAATAATTAAATAGTATAACATATTTAAATCAATTTGCTTTTAAAATATAGCAGATTGATTTTTTTTAGAACATATTGCATAATAATAAAAGGCTGAAAACGATACCGTGAGTTGTTTTATTAACCATATCGAATAAAATAAAGCATCTTAAATGAAAATCTAATTATATTAAATTATTATGTTGAAAAGTTAATAAAATAATGTTAGACTATTTTTCATAATGATTGATGCTGAATGCTATTGGATATGAGGAGGAAAGGATGAAAAAATTTAAAAGAGTCCTGGTAGCAAACCGTGGCGAAATTGCCATCAGAGTTTTCAGGGCATGTGAAGAGCTTGGAATAAGAAGCGTTGCAATTTATTCGGAAGAAGATAAAAATTCCCTTTTTAGAACAAAGGCTGATGAAGCTTATCAAATAGGCAAAAATAAAAAACCTGTTGATGCTTATTTAGGGATAGATGAAATAATAGCTCTGGCTAAGTCCAAGGGAGTTGATGCAATCCATCCGGGCTACGGATTTTTGTCCGAAAATGTTGAATTTGCCCAAAAATGCGAGGAAGAAGGAATTGTGTTCATAGGTCCTGACCATATTATGATGAGCAAGCTGGGAGATAAAATTAAATCTAAATTAGTGGCAAATTCTGTTGGAGTACCTACGGTTCCGGGAATTGAAGAGGCTGTTAAGTCAGAAGATGAGGCAAAGAAATTTGCTGATTTCTGCGGATATCCTGTAATTTTAAAGGCTTCCGCAGGCGGAGGCGGAAGGGGTATACGTATAGCCTGGAGAGAAGAAGACCTTTTAAGAGAGTTCAGAAGCGCCCAGAGTGAAGCAAGAAAGGCTTTTGGCATTGACGATATATTTATAGAAAAATATCTGGAAAAGCCAAAGCATATAGAGGTACAAGTACTGGGGGATAGTTACGGCAATATTGTACATTTGTTTGAAAGAGACTGCTCCATACAGAGAAGACATCAAAAAGTCGTGGAATTTACACCTGCACTGAGCATTACAGATGAACAGAGAAACGCCATCTGTCAGGATGCACTGAAGTTGGCAAGAGCGGTAAACTACAGAAATGCAGGAACATTGGAGTTTTTGGCTGATAAAAACGGCAATCACTATTTTATTGAAATGAATCCCAGAATACAGGTTGAACATACCGTAACGGAAATGGTAACGGGAATTGACATCGTTCAGGCGCAGATTCTTATTTCTCAGGGATACAGGCTTGATTCTGAGGAAATAAATATTAAATCCCAGGAAGATATAAAACAAAACGGATACGCCATACAGTGCAGGGTAACCACGGAGGATCCCGCAAATAATTTTGCTCCTGATACGGGAAAGATAGACATATACCGAACAGGCTCAGGTTTTGGAGTCAGGCTTGACGGTGGGAACGGATTTACCGGTGCCGTTATAAGCCCATATTATGACAGCCTGCTGGTTAAGGTAATATCTCATGGCAGGACATTTAATGATGCCATCAACAAGAATGCCAGGGCATTAAAGGAGCTTGAGGTTCACGGAGTTAAAACAAACATAGGATTTTTACTGAACGTGCTTAATCATGATACCTTTAAAAATGGTCAATGCAATACAGGATTTATAGCTGACAACCCATCTCTTCTGAATGTAAGAGGGGGAGAAGACAAAGAGCTGAAGGTACTGAGTTATATAGGAAATATTGTGGTCAATGAGACTAAGGGAGTTAAGCCTCAGTTTGATGTTCCCAGGATTCCTGAACTAAAGAACAAGGAAATAAAGACCGGGCTTAAGCAGTTGTTAGATGAAAAGGGTCCAAAGGCGGTTTCTGATTATGTTCTGAATCAAAAAAAACTTCTTCTTACTGACACTACCATGCGTGATGCCCATCAGTCGCTGATGGCAACCAGAGTACGCACTGTTGACATGGAGAAAATCGCACCGGCAATGGCGGATATGGCAAATGATTTATTTTCCGTTGAAATGTGGGGGGGAGCCACATATGATGTGGCATACAGGTTTTTGAAAGAAGACCCCTGGGAGAGGCTTAGTACATTAAGAGAAAAAATGCCTAACATTTTGTTTCAGATGCTTTTAAGGGGAGCCAATGCGGTAGGGTATAAGAACTATCCGGATAATGTAATCAGGCAATTTGTCAGGATCTCAGCCAGAGACGGTATTGACGTTTTTCGTATATTCGACTCACTTAACTGGATTGATGGCATGGAAATCGCAATTGACGAGGTGCTGAATCAGAATAAAATAGCAGAAGCAAGTATATGTTACACCGGAGATATACTTGATGAAACAAGAGATAAATATTCACTCAAATATTATGTGGATTTAGCTAAAAAGCTTGAAAAAAGAGGAGCACATATTCTCGCAATCAAGGATATGTCGGCGCTGTTGAAACCCATGGCTGCGGACAAGCTGGTAAGAGCGTTAAAAAATGAACTTTCTATACCTGTTCACCTTCATACCCACGATACCAGCGGAAATGGCGTTGTAACCGTATATGCGGCGGCAAACGCAGGAGTCGATATAGTTGATACGGCATTTAATTCAATGGCAGGCCTGACAAGCCAGCCGCCTTTGAATTCGGTTATAGCGGCTTTAAATAACACTGACAGAGATACAATGCTTAATCTGGACGATATGCAGGAAATTTCTGATTACTGGGAAGCTGTAAGACAGGTTTATAATAAGTTTGAATCAGGCTTGAAAACAGGAACCGCGGAAATTTACAAATATGAAATTCCCGGAGGTCAGTATTCCAATCTGAAGCCTCAGGTTGAAAGCTTTGGGCTGGGACACAGGTTCGAAGAAGTAAAGGAGATGTTCAAGACCGTAAACGACATGCTTGGAGACATAGTAAAGGTAACACCTTCATCAAAGGCAGTGGGGGATATGGCAATATTCATGATCCAAAATGACCTGACTCCTGAAAATATTTATGAAAGGGCAAGGGATATGGACTTTCCTGATTCAATAGTGTCATATTTCGAAGGAATGATGGGTCAGCCCGAGGGAGGTTTCCCCAAGGACCTTCAAAGACTCGTTCTGAAAGGTAAGGAGCCAATTACCTGCAGACCGGGCGAGCTTCTGCCTCCGGAAGATTTTGATGCTGTTAAGAAAATGCTCGGAGAAAAATACGGACTGGAAGGTACAGATGAAGAAGCATTGAGCTATGCACTGTATCCCAAGGTTTTTGAGGATTATCTGAAAAACATCAAAACAGAAGGCAGTTTCAGATTTATGGGAAGTGATATATTCTTCCACGGTCTTGAAGAAGGGGAAACCTGCGAAGTAAAAGTTGCGGAAGGTCATAAGCTGATAATTAAGCTTGTACAGGTAAAAATCAATGATGACGGCACTAAGGATTTAGCATTTGAAGTAAACGGCAACAGAAGAGTTATAACGGTAAAGGATAAAAATGCCGTAAATTTAAAGAGCGCATCAATTGAAAAGGTTATGGCTGATACAGGAAACCAGTATGAAATCGGCGCAAACATCCCCGGCAATGTTTATAAAATACTTGTTAAGCAAGGGGACAAGGTTGAATCGGGACAGCCCATAGCAGTATTGGAAGCCATGAAGATGGAAACTAATGTCCTGGCTCCTCTGGCAGGAACAGTCGCTAAAATTCATGTCAAAGAAGGACAAAAAGTCATATCCGGTGAACTGATAGCTGAATTAGAATAAAAAAATCCGGAGACGTACTTTCAAAATGTGCGTTTCCGGATTTTTTATTTTAAAGAGAATCTCAGAACTTCAAAAGTTGAACCCTTCGCCAACTCTCAGGATGCCGGTGTGAACTGTAAGTAACATATGATTATAATTTAACATTTAAATTAATCAAATATTTGTAAACGTGAATACTTGTGGTATAATTGTTTACAGGTAGTATACAAGAATAGGTACAGTTAAGCGGAGGTTTCTATGTATGTTGAAATAATTGTATTGTCCCAGATTTGTAGCGAACCCGAGTATGGATATGAAATAAAAAAATATAAACAAGATTTTGGTAGGGTAAAAAATGAGGAGGGGCAATGAGTAAATTTAATGCGGCATTATTGCAGACCAGGGTTTACGACAATAAGGAAAGGAATATTAACAATGCGGTACAGCTAATAAAAAAGGTTTCAGAGGAAGGAGCGGATATTGCACGGAAACTACATTGTTGTATCACCATGGGGAGATGTGGTCTGCAGAATGGATGAAATGGAAGGGTATATATTGCAGGAAATTGACTTGGATTATGTTAAGAAAATAAGAAAAGAGCTTCCTCTTATGAAACATATAAGAAAGGATGCGTATTCGCTGAATAAAAATCTAATGTAATAAAAAACGTAGTTTCTGGAAATAATATATAAACTTAATAAACTTAATGGAGAAAAAAGGTCGCCAATTAATAGCCAAATTAATTATTGAACATAATAAATGTTGAGGAATTAAGGTTCATTAATTGGCATGATTTTTGCTTGTAATATTATATGCTGAATAAATAAAAGATATTGGAGGAGAAAATATGTCCAAAAAGGAAAAGGATTTAAAAAAGAAAAAAGATTTAACTAAAATGCGTACGCCGCATACATATGCAATTATCTTTGCTGTAGTACTTGTTTGCTGGGCCTTGACATTTATTGTTCCTGCGGGTAAATTCAGTGTTCATCAGATTGAATACACAGATTCCAACGGTGATGTTAAGACAAAGACTGTATTGGATGCAGATACCTTCAGGTACAGTTACAATTTAAATACTGGATTTCTGGCAAATGAATTAAAGAATTTATCCGACGATTCCGCAGTTCTTGAGGAAATGGGAGTCGATCAGGAAGCACTGAAAGAATTTGTTGAATCAGACTCCGCTACATGGAACCAGGCAGAGTTAGATGATTTGGGTCTTACTGATGATGTTCTCTATGAACGATATGGGGAATCAATGTATGACACAAGCAAAAAACTGCATAAAACAGCAAGAGTATGGGGAACAGATGACTTTGGTGGATTTGGTTTCTTAAACTATATTTTTGAAGGTCTGGTAACAGGAGATAAATATGGTTCTGCTGTGGGAATAGTAGCACTGATTTTAGTTGTTGGAGGTTCCTTTGGAATTATTATGAGGACTGGTGCAATTGATGCCGGAATTTATGCTTTTATAAGAAAGACTAAGGGTCTGGAAAAATTTGCACTCCCTATGTTGTTCTTTTTATTTTCATTAGGTGGAGCAACATTTGGCATGTCTGAAGAAGTAATTCCTTTTGCAATGATTATGGTACCTTTTGTTATTGCGTTGGGATATGATTCAATAGTGGCGGTAACAGTTACATATGTGGCATCCCAGGTAGGAAATGCAGCTTCCTGGATGAGCCCGTTCAGCGTTGCCGTAGCTCAGGGAATTGCAGGCATACCTGTGCTGTCCGGAGCAAGCTTCAGGCTTGTAATGTGGGTTGTTATTACAGCATTGTCTGCAGCCTATATGATGGTATATGCTGAAAAAATAAGAAAAAAACCTGAATTATCAGCAGTTTATGATACTGATGAACATTTCAGAGACAGGTTGGAAAATACAACTGAGGAAGAAATGAAGTTTACTCTTGGGCATAAACTTATACTGCTTGAAATGCTGGCAGTGCTGATCTGGATAGTATGGGGAGTTACCGCAAAGGGCTACTACATTCCGGAAATAGCATCCCAATTCTTTGTTATGGGAATTGCAGCAGGAATTACATCTGTTATCTTTAAGCTTAACAACATGACTATAAACGATATGGCATCTTCTTTTCAGGGAGGAGTTGCAGATTTGGCAGGTACTGCGGTAGTCGTTGGTATGGCTAAGGGTATACTTTTAGTTCTCGGAGGTTCTGATGCTAATGTTGCTTCCACCCTTAACACTGTTTTGTACAGCTTGGGTAATGCGTTGAGCGGAATACCCGCAACGATTGCTGCATGGTGTATGTATATTTTCCAAAGCTTATTCAACCTGGTTGTAACATCAAATTCAGGTCAGGCAGCTCTTACAATGCCAATAATGGCTCCTCTTGCAGATATAGTAGGTGTTTCAAGGCAGGTTGCCGTGCTTGCATATCAGCTTGGAGCAGGTTTTGTGGATGCATTTACTCCTGTTTCTGCAAGCTTGATTGGAGTTCTGGGAGTTGCAAGAATAGACTGGTCCAAATGGGCTAAATATCAGATTAAGATGCAGGGATTTTTCTTCCTGATGGGTACGGTCGTAATAATTATTGCAATGGCTATGAATTTACAATAAGGTTTTGAGTAGAGAAAGGAAAGAAAGGAAAAGGGAAAAATGATTACTATTATTAGGAATGCGGAGGTTTATAAGCCGGAAAAGGTGGGAATTAAAGATGTACTGTTGGTAGGAGACAAGATTGCTGCAATAGATGACCATATTGCCATTGACACCAAAGGATATGTAGAAGTTAAAGAAATTGACGCAATGGGCAAAAAACTTGTTCCCGGATTTATTGACTGTCATGTACACATACTGGGCGGCGGCGGTGAAGGTGGATTTGCAACCAGAACTCCCGAAGCTACACTTTCAGGTCTTACAACAGCAGGAGTTACAACAGTTGTTGGATGTCTGGGAACAGACGGAGTAGCCAGAGACATGCTTGCACTTCTATCAAAAGCAAGAGGTCTTGATGAAGAAGGAATAACAGCATATGTATATACAGGTTCTTACAGATTGCCCTTAAAGACTATAACCGGAGAAATTATGAAGGACATTATGGCCATTGACAAAGTAATAGGTATCGGAGAGGTAGCCATATCTGATCACCGTTCATCCCAGCCTACATTTGAAGAATTCATCAGAGCGGCTGCAGATGCAAGAGTGGCGGGAATGCTTTCAGGAAAGGCCGGCATAGTAAATATACATTTAGGTGATGGTCCAAGAAAAATAGATTTTCTGAAAAGAGCAATAAAAGAAACGGAAATACCTGTCACACAGTTTTTGCCTACTCATGTAAACAGAAGCCCTGAACTTTTTGAGGAATGTGTTCAATATGCAAAGGACGGAGGGTACATAGACTTTACCGGAAGTGATGACCCTGATTTTTGGGAGGAAACAGACGGAGAGGTGAGGTTCAGTAAAGGGCTTAAGCGTTTGCTGAAGGAAGGCGTAAATCAAAATAATTTCAGCCTTACATCGGATGGCCAAGGCAGTATGCCTGTTTTCAATAAGGAAAAAGAGTATGTGGGGATTGGTATAGGAAAGTCCACAAGCCTTATTAAAGCAATAAAGGAATGTGTATTTAAGGAAGACATTCCTTTGGAAATTGCCATAAGGGCTATAACGTCTAATCCGGCCAGAATATTGAAGCTGAACAAAAAAGGAAACATAGATATCAATATGGATGCGGATTTGTGTTTGCTGGATGAAAAACTTGATGTGGACACAGTTATTGCAAAGGGAAAAGTAATGGTACAAAATAAAAAGCCTGTTGTATACGGAACTTTTGAAAATAAATAAGTAAGTAATTAATTAAAGAAAATTCTGAGGGTAACCTCAGAATTTTTATGATATAATAAAGAAAAAACGGATGGTGGTTAGATGAATAAGAATATAATACTTATAGCCGGTTCTGTTAATACTAAGGATTTTTTGGTCAGGCAGCTAAAGGAGTTTATTTCAGATAAATATATAATAGAAGCATATTCCGAGGAAGAGGGAATAAGAGGAAATATTAAGTGTGATCTTTTGATAATATCAAGTCAGGATATGAAAGATGATCTTGATTTGGTGAATATGGATATTGAATATAAAGACATGATTGTATGCGAAAGAAGCGTTAATTTTGATTTTATAGACAAGGTTGCAGGGCTTCCGGTAAATGAAGAAGTATTGCTCGTAAACGATGAAAAGGAAACCGTATACAGTACAATCAATGACTTAAAGGAATTGGGTCTGAATCATATTAAATATTATCCATATTATCCCGGAATCCACAGTTATAAAAAGGTAAAAACCGCTATTACACCGGGTGAAACTGACAAGGTACCGGCATGCGTAACTAATATGATTGATATCGGTCCAAGAATTATCAGCATAAATTCCATGTATTTAATTATGGATAAATTAAATATATACCATAAGGATACTGCATTTATTACCAAAAAATATATGCAGAAAATTGTTAATGTATCAAAACATGTTTCTGCCATAAATAATAAGGTTAATGCATTGAATGGGTATCTTAACAATATAATACATAACCTGGTTAATGGCATATTGGTTTATGATGAAGATGGATATATAAAGTATGCAAATGAAAAAATTAAAAAATCTTTATTAACTGAAAAGGAGCTTGAAAATAAAAATATCAGGAATTATATTGATCGAGAGCTGTATCCATATTTTCTCAGCAATGATACCTTCGAAAACAAGATACTCAATATAATGGGAATGAATGTTAAGGTAACAAAATTTATAGTTCCTAACGGAAGTGATATTGTCATACTCACAGATGAAAACAAAAATGATGAGCCGGACATAAGTAATGTTAATGACTATTTGCTGAAAGGTCATGTGGCAAAATATAATATCGAAAATATAGTTGGTTCATGTCCCATTTTGGAAGAAGCAAAAAGAACAGCTTTAAAGCTTGCAAAAACAGATTTAACGGTCTTGATAGAAGGGGAGAGCGGAACAGGAAAGGAACTATTTGCAAGTGTAATACACCGGAATTCCAAAAGGAAGTACGGACCCTATCTTGCAATTAATTTCAGTGCCCTGCCGGATGATTTGATTGAAAGCGAGCTTTTCGGATATGAAGAGGGTGCGTTTACCGGAGCAAGGAAGGGAGGTAAAATAGGGCTCTTTGAATTGGCAGACGGCGGAACAATTTTCCTGGATGAAATAGGAGATGTATCTTTAAAGGTGCAGACGAAGCTTTTAAGGGTGCTTCAGGAAAAGGAAATTATGATGGTAGGAGGAACCACCATAAAAAAGGTGGATGTGAGAATAATTGCAGCTACAAATAAGAATTTAAGAAACATGGTCTTGGAAAAAAAGTTCAGGGCAGATTTATATTACAGGCTTAAAATAGGGTACTTATACATTCCGCCTCTCAGAGCAAGAATTTCAGATATAGAGGAGCTGGTGGCTTATTTTATTAAAATATCTACAGCTGCGGATGTCAAGGTTTCACAGAGGGTTATAGATGAGTTTATGAAATATAAATGGTTTGGCAATGTAAGAGAGCTTGAAAATACAATACAGTACATGCTTGCGGTGAGGAACGGAAATATTTTGATAAATTCCGACTTACCTGATAGAAATTTTTTTGAGGAAGCATTAATGGAAAAGAATTATTTTGAAAAAAATTATGCTGAAATAAATGATGCCGGAATAAATAATGAGTACGAATTAAATGATGATTTTGTAAATATATTGAAATGCATTAAAGAACTTCAAGATAACAACATAGCAGCAGGAAGAGAAAAAATATCTCATAAATTAACGGAATACGGCTGCAGCATGACAAGCTCTCAGGTGAGAACAAGGCTTGACATTCTGGAGGATAAAGGTTATTTAATTAAAAAAAGAGGAAGGCAGGGAACGGCACTTACTGATTTCGGGTTAAAGTATATTAAAAAAATCTCTCAAACAACGTTTATATAACGGGACTGTGAATAGTAACATTTGTGTGTATCTTGTCATAATTTAAATAAAAAGGAGATTTTTCATGCGAATTATTATAGATGGAGATGCCTGCCCTCAGCGAGTCAGGGAAATATGCGAGGAGGCTGCAAAGGAATTTGGAATAGATTTAATTATTGTTGTGGATATAGACCATTACATTGTCAGCAACTACCAGATTATTGTAGTTGAGCAGGGAAGAGATTCTGTAGACTACAAAATAGTACAGATGTTTAAGGAAGATGACATTTTAGTAACCCAGGATTACGGACTGGCAAGCCTTGTATTGGGTAAGGCATCAGCAATAATCCATACATCAGGCTTTTTCATAAATAAAAATAATATGGATAGTCTTCTTCAATCAAGGTATATCAGCGAAAAAGTAAGAAAACAAGGGGGAAAGACAAAGGGACCTTCTAAGCGAACAAAAGAACAGGATGAAAACTTTAAAAAATGCCTTTACAAAGTTCTGCGTGAAAAATCATGGAATAAACCCAAAAGCAAAATTAGAGAGCCATGACAAAAACTGATTTTAGGGACTATTCTTCCTGCCGGGAATGGATCCGGCAGAAAGAGTAGTCCCCAAAGTTTCTGTGCTTTAACCGCATTTTATTTTTCCATACTTTCAACTACATCGTCTACAATCTTCATGGAAGATGATTTGTTGTACATCTTTTTCATGTTTTTCTTCATTGCAAGGAGCAGGCGGGGATTGTTAATAAGCTCAATTGTGCTGTTAATAATCTGGTAGGAATTGTTTGCAATAATTGCCGCACCTTTTCTTTCAAAGTACAGCGCATTTTCCTTTTCCTGCCCCGGTACGGGTTTAATTATAATTAGCGGGAGCTGAACAGACAGGGCTTCAGTCAAGGTTATTCCTCCGGATTTTGTTATCATGCAGCAGGATATTTTATAAAGGTCGTCAATATTTTCGATATAACCAAAAACCCTCAAATTTTTTAATTCCAGTGATTCAAGCCTTTCCTTCTGTGTTTTGTTGTTTCCGCATACTACCGCAACCTGAATGTTTTTATCTTTGCAAAGTTCAATGCAGACTTTCTTAATATCCTTGAAAACTCCAAATGCTCCCGAATTTATTAGCACAATTTTCTTACCTCTTTTGAAGTTGTACTTATTGTAAAGCATTGAAATACTTTCTGCTTCTTCAAAAGCCTCTCTTATTGGTATTCCGGATACAACTGTTTTTTCAACAGGTATATTCAATTTCTGCAGTTCCTCTTTTAGTTCTTCCGTTGCAATATAAAACTTGTCGATTTCTTCACTCAACCAGAGTTTATGTACATAAAAATCTGTCACTATGTTGAAAACAGGTATATTTTCTCCATTGCTGTTCTTTATTTTTAAAGAAGCCAGTATTGGGAATGTATTAATTATTACATCCGGTTTAAATTCTTTAGATATATCACGGAGCTTTCTATATCCAAAATTTCTGTATACTTCTATTATTTTTTTATCGGTAAGTTTTTCCGAGCCAAAGTATAATATTGAATAGGCTTCTCCAAATTCATAGCTCTTAATGTATGCTTTTTTTATGCTTTCTGTGATTTTTGGATGTGCCTCTGTAAATAGGTCCACAACAAACACATTGTTATATCCCTTATTTATAAATGCATTTTTTAATGCTGTTGCAACCATCTTATGACCATTCCCGAAGGGAGCTGTCGTTATTAAAATATTTAAAGCCATAATTCCTCCATAGAAAATCAATAAATAAGTGTTCTGTTTGTACCTGCTTTCCAATATTATAATATATAACTTAAATTAATAAAAGTACAATTTTCGGAGGGAAAAGTGTTTGAAGAGTTCTTAGAAGCATTCGTGCTGGTCTTTGTTGCTGAAGTAGGCGACAAAACACAGTTAATGCTCATGACATTAGCTGCAAAATACACCGCATTGCAAATGATTTTAGGCATTTTGCTTGGCGTGACCATAAATCATGGGGCAGCAGTATTGATTGGATGTTATTTATCCAATGTAATAAATGGCAATTTGCTTCAATTCTTTACCGGATTTATATTTATTGTTTTTGGAATTATGACTATAGTATTTGATGATGAAGGTGAAAAAGGAAGAAGTTTTAAACTCGGACCTGTTCTCACAACAGCACTGACATTTTTACTGGGAGAAATGGGGGATAAAACACAGCTTACTGCCATGACATTGGCTATGGAAGCACAGCATCCGGCACTGGTACTTGCAGGCTCTGTTTCAGGAATGCTTGCCATAGGCATTGTTGGAATAATAATCGGAAGTGCATTGACTAAACACATTCCTTCTAATATAATAAAGGCAATATCAGGATTGATATTTATAATATTCGGATTAATGAGGTTTATATAACAGATGAATTTAAAAGAAATAAAAAATAAAGTGGGAAAAACACTACCAAAGCCCATTGATGATGATTTGAGATTTTCGGTGCTGGTTCCCTTAATAGAAATTAACGGGGAACTTAACTTGGTTTATGAAATCAGGTCTGAATCAATAAGGCAGCCGGGAGAAGTGTCATTTCCCGGAGGTAAAATAGAAGAAAATGAAAATCCGCAGTATGCAGCCATAAGAGAAACGTGTGAAGAATTGGGAATTAACGAAGAAAATATTGAAGTTCTGTCAGAGATGGATTATGCTACAAGCAAGGGAGGTTCCTTTGTACATACATTTTTGGGATATATAAAAAACGTAGACTCTGCAAAAATAAATTACAGCAGGGATGAGGTTTCCGAATTATTCTTTGTTCCCCTGTCTTATTTCCTTGAGACAGAGCCTGAAAAGTACTACATGAATTACTACCCCAAGGCTGATGATGACTTCCCGTACCACATGGTTAACGAGGGAAGAAACTACAACTGGGGAAGTATCAGGTATCCCGTGTATTTTTATAAATATAAAAACTATATAATATGGGGCCTGACCGCAAAAATTACCTATGGGTTTATAAAAAAAATCACATAATAACAGCCTGCCACAAGGATATAGTTTCGATGACAGACTGTATATCATGGACTATTTTTGTTTTTTGTTTAAGGCTTCTTCCAACGTATGCCATGCCAGTACGGCACATTTAACCCTGGCCGGCATGTTGGAAATATTTTCGAATGCTGCGGCATCTCCAAGCTCCTCTAACTCATCTTCATCCGTAACTTTTTTCTTAATCATTCCGATGAATTTATTTATTAACTCCTGAGCTTCCTCAATACTCTTTCCTTCCATGAGATCCGCCATAATTGAGGCGGAAGCCTGGGATATTGCACATCCCTCTCCGGATATTTCAACATCTTTAATTACATTATCGTCAATATTCAGGTAAAGTGTCAAATCATCACCGCAGCTTGGATTGACGCCTCTCATTTTTATGTCCGCTTTTTCAGGTGGATGACGATGCTTATCCGATCTGCTGTACTGAGTTATGATTTCAGTGTACAATTCGTTTAGATCCATAACCGAGCCACCTCCTTACTTCCGAAAGACTTTCAGCCATTTGGTCTATGTCTTCTACTGAGTTATAAATATAGATACTTGCTCTGCAGGTCGAAGATACTCCAAGATGTGTGTGGAACGGCTGTGCACAGTGATGCCCTGCCCTTACAGCAACATTGTCTGCATTTAATATGGTTGCTATATCATGAGGATGTGCTCCATCTATTATAAATGGAACAACACCTATTCTTCCCTCCGGCTTGTCAGACCCGATTATCCTCAGGTGTGGGACGGAGGATAGTTTTTCAAGCATATATTCCGTAAGCTCTTTCTCTTTCTCCATAACCGCAGACATTCCTATATTGTTTAAATAATCAATTGCCGCAGATAAACCGGCAGCGGCTCCAACATTCTGTGTTCCTCCTTCAAACTTCTGGGGAACGGGAGCATAAGTGGAGTTTTGTTCCTCCACATATTCTATCATGTCACCACCGTATAAAAAAGGAGGCATGGATTCAAGTAAATCCTTTTTCCCATACAGAACTCCTATTCCCATGGGAGCAAGCATCTTATGACCGGAAAAAACATAAAAATCTGCATTCAACTCATTTACATCAACAGGTATGTGAGGAGCTCCCTGGGTACCGTCCACAACTGCTACAGCGCCAAATTTGTGTGCTCTTTCAATGATTTCCCTGACCGGATTTATTTTTCCGGTAACATTTGAAATCTGTGCCACCGCAACTATTTTTGTTTTTTCAGTTATTTTTTTCTCGATTTCCTCGGAAGAAATTTCTCCATACTTGTCAGTATACAGGAAAGATAGTTCAGCACCTTTTGCTTGAGCCACTACCTGCCAGGGGACAAGGTTGCTGTGATGTTCAGAAATTGCAACAACCACACCATCGCCTTCCTTCAGGAATGTCATTCCGTAGCTTTGAGCGATAATGTTAAGCGCTTCTGTGGAATTTTTGGTAAATATAATCTGATCTTCAGATTCGGCACCAATAAATTTTGAAACTCTTTTTCTTGCTGATTCATATACATCAGTAGCCTGCATGCTCAGGTCGTAGGTTCCCCTGTGAGGGTTGGCATTTGTATATTCATAGTAATCAGATACAGCTTTGATAACACAGCTTGGTTTTTGCGTGGTTGCAGCGTTATCCAAATATATAGTCCTTTTTCCCTTTTCATCCTTTTTCAGGAGCAGAGGAAAGTCATTTATATATGCGTTCATGGTTTTTCCCTCCTTATTCAATGGATTTTTTCAGAAGCCCGAGAATTTCATTTTGCAGGGACATATCAGGAACCTTGCTTAATATGGCTGAAAAGGCTGCTTCCACCAACATTTTTTTTGCTTCCTGTTCGCTTAAGCCCCTGCTCATCATGTAAAACATCATATTGTCGTCAGGACGTCCCGAGCTTGCCGCATGTTCGCCTTCAACATCATCCTCTGCACAGAGCAGAACCGGTACAGATAAATTCAGCACACCCGGATCCATCATCAGAACATTTTCTTCCTCTCTTCCCTTAGAACCGCCGGAACCGCTTATAAAATCTATGGTATCTCTTAAGATTTTCCTGCTTTGTCCTGACAGAACGCCTCTGATACGCATATTGCTCAGGGTCTTTTTACCTCTGTGTTCAACTCTTGAGGAAATATCAACAACTCTTGTACCATCACCCATGTACAGGATGTCAAGGTTCGCAGAACTCCCTTTTCCGTTTAAAACAATATTGCAGCTGGATACGGCCTTTGCTGCTCCCATTTCCGCCAGGATAACATGGATATGTGCTCCATCCTCACCAATTCCTGATATAACATCGTTATGAGTAGTTTCTTTATCCATGAGTTGTGCCCTGATTATTTTAACATCTGAATTTTTATCTGCAAAAATACGAACTCTGCCGCTGTGATGAATATTCTCTCCCTTATCAGAGGTGTATTTGATTATAAACGTACTGCTGCTTCCTTCTTCTGCTTCTATAATGATATCATCTATCAGGGAAGAATCATTCTTAACGTGAAACTCTATGGTCACAGGTTTATTTTCACTGTGATTTTTTGGAATTCTGAAATAACGGCAATGATTTCTGTTCTCATCAATAAACTTTCGTACCTCATCATTAAGAAAAAAGTCATCATTTTTTTTGTTCAGATTAAATTCATTAAAATTATGTTCAATATTGTGCCTGTATTCAGAATCGGTATTTCTCACATTTATATCATTCGTATCATCATGGGAATACAGCTTTATTTCACTCCTGTTTACATCCAGTCGGTTCCACGTGTCCACAGGCATTCTTTTTATATTTTCGGATAATTGTTTCATAGTGTTCCTCCTAACCTATGGTTCCTTCAAGCTCAAGATTAATGAGCCTGTTCATTTCAACTGCATACTCAAGAGGCAGTTCCTTTGCAACCGGTTCTGCAAACCCACGAACTATCATGGCCTTTGCCTCTTCCTCCGGGATGCCTCTGGTCATGAGATAGAATACTGCTTCATCGCTGATTCTTCCGATTTTTGCTTCATGACCGATATCAACCTGGTTATTGCGTATATTCATTGCCGGTATGGTATCTGTCCTTGAGGAATTGTCCATCATCAGGGATTCGCAAATAATGGAAGATTTGGAGCCCACAGCTTCCTGACTGATGTCCACGGAACTTCTGTAAACAGAAACACCTCCATTTTTGGCTATGGATCTGGAACTTACCGTCGATGATGTGTTCGGTGCCGCATGTATGACCTTGGTTCCTGTGTCAAGGTTTTGACCCTTTGAGGCAAAGCTTATGCCTGTGTATTCGGATTTTGCACCTTCTCCCTTCAGTACACTTGTGGGATAAAGCATTGTAACATGCGAGCCGAAGGTTCCGGAAATCCATTCTATGGTTCCGTTCTTTTCGACAAGAGCACGCTTGGTATTCAGGTTCATCATGTTCTTGGACCAGTTTTCAATGGTGGAGTAACGGAGGGTTGCTCCTTCAGCCACATATAATTCTACGCATCCTGCATGAAGATTAAGCATATTATACTTTGGAGCAGAACATCCTTCTATAAAATGAAGCTTTGCACCCTTTTCAACAACAATCAGTGTATGTTCAAACTGTCCTGCTCCCGGTGCGTTAAGTCTGAAATAGGATTGAAGCGGAATATCAAGGCGTACACCTTCAGGCACATAAACGAATGAACCTCCCGACCACACTGCTCCGTGCAATGCGGCGAATTTATGGTCTGTGGGAGGGACAAGCTTCATAAAGAGCTTCCTTACAATATCTTCATAATCCCGTACAGCCGTTTCCATATCTGTGTAGACAACTCCTTGCTTCAGCAGGCTTTTCTTTATGTTGTGATAAACAACCTCAGAATCATACTGAGCTCCCACACCAGCCAGGGAATCACGTTCAGCCTGGGGTATTCCAAGCCTTTCAAATGTATCCTTTATATATCCCGGAACCTCATTCCAGTTATCCTTCATATCTGTGTTGGGTCTTACATAGGTTACAATCTGATTCATGTCCAGTTCATCAAGTGAAGGACCCCAGGTGGGAAGAGGCGTCCTGTTGTATATTTCCAGAGACTTCAGACGAAGCTCAAGCATCCAGTCCGGTTCATTCTTTTTTTGTGATATTTCTCTTACAATTTCCGGTGTAAGACCGGTATCTGTTTTATAATTATTGGTATCTGCATCCCTGATATCATATATATCACGGTTTATATCATCTAAATGAGTTTTTCGCTTTTCCATATAATCCTCCTTATAAGTTTTCCAGAACTGCTGCATATCCGTTTCTGCTTATTTCATCCACCAGTGATGCGTCAGAGGTTTTTACGATTTTTCCTTCGGCAAGTATGTGCACATAATCAACAGGAATACTCTGCAATATTCTTGTAATATGAGTTATGACAATTATACCGTTAGAATCATTTTTATATTTCAGCAAGCTGTCAGAGATTATTTTCACTGCATCCACATCCAGTCCCGAATCAGTTTCATCCAGAATTGCAAGCTTTGGATCGAGTACAGAAAGCTGCAGTATTTCATTTTTCTTTTTTTCTCCTCCGGAAAATCCCACATTCAGGTACCTGGATGCATAGGACTCGTCCATATCAAGTTCCTGCATTTTAGATTTTAATTCCTTTCTGAATCTGAGTATCTGTTCGTCCTTTCCCGTGTGGGCTCCCTTTGCGGCTCTCAAGAAGTTTTCCACCGTTATACCTGAAATTTCTTCCGGAGCCTGGAATGAAAGAAACATTCCCTTCCTGGCTCTGAAATCAGGTTTTTTATCTGTAATGTCTTCATCCTCAAAATATATTTTTCCACCAGTTACCGTATATCTGGGATCACCCATCAGTGCATTTGCCAGGGTGGATTTTCCCGCACCATTTGGACCCATTATAACATGAACCTCACCCGGCTTAACGTTCAGGTTTATGCCTCTTAACAATTCTTTATCCTCAACTGACACGTGAAGATTATCAACCTTTAATAAATTCTTTTGCATTTTTCGCACCTCCCAATGCTTTCCTGTTTTGTTTCATCAGCTTCATAGTCGCATTTTATATAGCATTCCTTGTCAACAGAAGCACTGTTTGCAACAGCATCAAACAGTCCTGTTATCTTTTCAACTGTTTCATCATTTAGTGTTTCGATGTAAGATTCAATTCTATTTTTAATTTTATCATAGTACTTGTCATATCCCTCACAGGCTCTTTCACCATTTTCTGTAAGCCTGTAATAGACCTCTTTTTTGTTACCAGACATGCGGTAAGGTTCAAGGTATTCTTTCTTTTCAAGCTTTTTTGCAAGCTGTGTTACTGCACCGTTTGTCATTCCAAGATACTGCGACAGATCGCCGGCCTTAGAA
The DNA here is from genome assembly GCA_002409285.1 of Firmicutes bacterium UBA5227. GTDB lineage: Bacteria > Bacillota > Clostridia > Tissierellales > Sedimentibacteraceae > Sedimentibacter. The sequence continues at coordinate 88,344 of DHUT01000100.1, forward strand.
TTTTTGTTGCGCTGTATGCACTTTAACAGACTGATATCCGAAGTTGTGAGATTATGTTCTGTTCCATAATTTTTTGCAATTTTTGATTCACAGTTTATAATGTTAATAGTCTGATATAATTTTTCAGTCACAGACTGTCGTTCCATTTAACCACCACCTGAAATATTCTTTAGTTACTAAAATATATTATACACCATTTTAATCAGAATGCAAATATTTTTTAGCAACTAAAATAAATATTTTTAAAAATTTTTAGTTGCATTTTATGAATGAGTGTAATATAATAAAGAAAAAAATATACCCAACTAAATTAGTAGGAAATACAGTGAAGAAGGAAAGTAATATATATTGAATTTTCAGAGAGGGCATCTCAAGGCTGAAAGGATGCTTACAGGATATATATATGAAGTGCCCTTTGGAGTACAGTACCGAAATCAGTAATGAGAGTAGGCTGCTGCGGAGCATATCCGTTATAGTATAATAGCATGATAGTGCTATAAAGGTGGGCAATGCCAAAAAGAGTGGAACCGCGGATACTTCGTCTCTGTTATAGAGGCGGATTTTTTTATTTATACAATCATAGGAAGAGATCAGATGATTTAGATTGAGCCTATATTGTATAAGCGGAGCTTAAAGATATTTCCTGGTTTAGAGGTAGAAAAGGATGGTAGATATGAGTAATTTTACAACATTAAATTTAATTGGAAACACTCCAGCAGTACAGCTTCCGGGAGAAAATATTTTCATTAAAATGGAAAAATTCAATCCGGGAGGAAGTATCAAGGACAGAGCAGCTTTAGGTATGATTCTGGATGCTGAGGATAAAGGATATTTAAAAGCAGGAAGCACAATTGTTGAGCCGACCAGCGGAAACACAGGCATAGGTCTTGCGATGATCGGAAGACTTAAGGGATACAAGGTAATTATAACAATGCCTGAATCAATGAGCCAGGAAAGAAGAACAATAATATCTTCTTATGGTGCAACCTTAATTTTGACAGAAGCTCAGAAGGGTATGTCCGGAGCTATTGAAAGAGCAAAGGAAATATTAAATGAAGACAGTAAAAATTTCATGCCCGACCAGTTCAGTAATCCTGCAAACCCAAAGTTCCACTACGAAACCACGGGGCAGGAAATCATTCATCAGCTTAATGATCTGGACATATTTGTTGCAGGAGTAGGCACAGGAGGAACACTTATGGGTGTTTCAAAAAGGCTGAAAGAATATAACAGGAATATTATAGTTGCAGGAGCAGAGCCTGCAAAATCACCTGTACTGTCCGGTGGAAAGTCATCTCCTCACAAGATCCAGGGTATTGGCGCAGGTTTTGTACCTGAAATCTACAGCGGTGAAAATGTGGATGAAATACTTACAATTTCTGATGAAGAAGCAATAGATACTGCTGTTGAGGTATCTGCAAAGACAGGAATTTTAGTAGGAATTTCAACAGGAGCGAATGTTGCTGCTGCAAGAAAACTGGCAGAGAAATATGGTAAGAACAAAAAAATAATGACGGTATCTCCTGATGGCGGAGAAAAATATATGTCAATGATTAAATATTATTGATGATTGATGGGTACCGGCAGCATGGAGCAAGTTAGCTCTCCTGTTGCCGGTTCGTGAAGTAATTTTTAGGAAGGAATGATTTTGTGATTAAATTTATCAAATCAATAATTGAAGATATAGATTCGGTATTTGACAGAGATCCTGCCGCAAGAAACAGGCTGGAGGTATTTCTGCTGTACCCTCATATTAAGGCACTCATAGCATATAAAATTTCCCACAGCCTTTATATGAAAAAAAGATTTTTCCTTGCAAGGTGGGTTTCAAACATAGGAAAACATCTATCGGGAATTGAAATTCATCCGGGTGCTACAATCGGAAAGGGGCTCTTCATTGACCACGGAATGGGAGTTGTAATAGGTGAGACAGCAGTTGTAGGAAACAATGTTACTATGTTCCATGGCGCTACCCTGGGTGGAACAGGAAACGAAAAGGGGAAAAGACATCCTACAGTGGGAGATAATGTGGTAATAGGCAGTTCAGCCAAAATACTCGGCAATATTTATATAGCTTCAGGTACAAAGGTTGGAGCTAACGCTGTGGTGCTTCATGACACAAGTCCCAATTCAACAGTTGTGGGTATACCTGCAGAAGAGGTAAAGAAAGTCAGTAAAGTAATTTGTCTTAATGAATATGCAATATAACAAAAGGCGTACCTGTCACATATTAGAGGCAGGTATGCCTTTTAAATTATCCTTAGTCAGTTATTTTATATTGCTGTAATCCGTTGTAAGAGGCTCACCTTCATTAAGAAGAATATGCCCGGACTCATATGGCTCTCCGTCAATTGTAAGGAAAATATTCTGAACACCGTAATATGTTCCAAGAGTATTTGCTACACTTTGCAGTATTAAACCTTCGATACCTGCACCTGCATTCATTTCTGCAGTAAACTCCTTTGACAGATCCAGGTACACGCTGTTTTTTTCTTCATTGAAATTAAGTTTGTTTATTTTTGTGTTTTTACTCAGGATTTCATAAACTGAAAGGTCTTTTATCGTCTGTTCTATTATATCCTTTGGCTCTTCATTTGTATTAAAGGATATCTGCACATCAACAGTTTTTAAGTTTATACCGTCAATGTCGGGATAAAACAGGGTTATAGTCTGGATCAGCGGCACATTGCCTTCAATGCCTGACAATACTGATGAAACCTTGTAGTCCTCATTCTCGTTTATTATCTTAACCAGTCCTTTATCCTTTGCGTAATATTCAATTGTTGTTCCCTTGCTGTTTTCTGTGGTAACTTCAACAGCTTCCACATTGCCCTGGGGAGTTACAACTTGCTTAGAAACACCGGTAATTGTGGTTTTGGAATTTTCATCTGAGGACCAGCTGTTTCCTTCTTTTATGGGTTCCTTTAAAAGAATTTTTCCGCCTGAATATTCATCATCAGTAAAGTTTTCTCTGAAATAGGTTTCTCCTCTAAAAAACAGTTCAGTTAATTTACCTCTTTCTACTTCAAAAACTTTTACAAGTTCAGTTCCGCCGTTGTTGGTTCTTGTTTGAATTCTATTGCCATTAATATAATCTATGTACACCTCATAAGATGCAAATTCATTCCCTTCACCATCATAAGTGTATTTTGTGTTTTCTGTTAACGGAAAAAGATCCTCAATTTTCAAAGTGTTGATATCCGGCTCTTCAGGAATATTGCCATTATTGCACGAAGCTAAAAGTAATGTTGAAACTGACAGTATATATAGAAATTTTTTCATAAGGGCTCCTAATTATATTTTTTTGTATTATACCCAAAAAAATATATATTAATAAGGATTGTACAGTGTTAGATATTATTTTATCTGATCTTTCGAAGTTTAACAGGATAATTCGCAAGATTTTCCCAATGTCTTAAAGAATCAATCATGTAACCCGTTACATCCATATCATACACTTCATTTATTATTTCGGATGAAATAACATCTTGTGATTTACCATAGGCGGCAATAGTTCCTCTATCAAGGAGCAGAACATTGTCTGCAAGTTTCATTGCAAGATTTAAATCGTGCAAAACTCCTATTACAGTATGCCCCTCATGTTTAGACCAACCTTTAAGAAATTCCACCAGTTCAGCCTGATTTTTTAAATCAAGATGGTTTGTGGGTTCGTCAAGAAGTATAATTGCCGGTTCCTGAGCCAGCGTCCTTGCCAGGTATACTCTTTGAAGCTGCCCACCGGAAAGAGTGCTGATTTGCTTGTCTTTAAGGTCTAACATATCAACTGCTTTTAAACATTTTTCTGTATATTCCCTATCTCTTTCTGAAGGTTCTTTAAAGGCCCTGCTCTTCATATGGAGATAACGGCCAAGGAGAGCAGTCTCATAAACAGTATATGAAAAGTATATTGTGGACAGTTGACTCATAACAGCTATTTTTTTAGCCACATCTGCTCTTTTCATTGAAGATAGTTCTGTGTTTTCTATTTTAATGGTTCCCTTGTGAGGGAGTATGCCGGCTATTGTTTTTATAAGAGTTGTTTTTCCGCAGCCGTTTGGACCTAAAATGCACAGGTTTTCACCTTCTGCAACACTTAAATTTATATTTGATATAACGTCATATCCGTTGTAGCCTGCAGATACATTTTTTAAAGTAAGCATTTACAATTCCCTTCTTTTTGAAAAATATATATATGCGAAGAATGGTGCTCCTACCAATGCAGTGATAGCTCCCACAGGCAATTCTGATGGAGATATGATTGTTCGTGCAATTAAGTCACATATTACCATGAATGAGCCGCCAAAAAGCATTGACATAGGTATTACAATTTTATGTGATGAGCCGAAAATTTTTCGTACAATATGCGGTGCAATCAAATCAACAAATCCTATGACTCCTACAAAGGAAATGGCACTTCCTGTAAGAGCTGCGGAAAGACCTAACAGAAGCCATTTTATTTTGTAAACATCAACTCCAATTGTAAAGGCCTGTTCTTCTCCAAAGGTCATTATATCCATTTCCTTAGAATAATAGCTTATAATTATTACACCTGCTAAAACAATGGGAAATAAAGCTACAACACTTGATGAGTCTTTTAATGCGAATGAACCCATCTGCCAGAACGTAAGCTGTTCAACATGTTCTCTTGCCATTGATGTAACTAATGTCAATATAGCATTTACAAATAATGAAAAAACCATTCCGACTAAAATAATAGTATTATTTTCTAAATTCTTATCCATCTTGGACGCAAATTTAACTGCTCCAAAAACAGTCGCAAGACCGCATACAAGACCTGCCGCAGGCAGAGTAAACATTCCAAGAAAGGGAATGTTTAAACCAGCCACTATTACAAGAGCAGCACCCAGAGAGGCACCTGATGACACTCCCAGTGTAAAAGAAGATGCAAGGGGGTTTTTCAAAACAGACTGCATAACAGTTCCGCTCACAGCCAGCGCACCTCCTACCAGAAATGCCAGCAGGGCTCTGGGAAGCCTAAGATTCCAAACTATTGATACCTGAATGCTTGAAATATCAGGAGATAATTCAGTTGAAAAAAGTTTATTCGATATTATGCCTGCAACATGCTCAGGAGGCACATAAATGCTGCCAAAAGCAATACCGATTAGCAGTACAAAAATGCAGACTATAATACATATTATTACTTTTAAATTGGTTTTCATTATTTATATATGTCCGGATATATGGCAGCAGCCATTTGTTCTAATGCCTTTACTATATTTTGGTTTGACAGTGAACTTGCATTGTTATCAATGTAGTATACATCATTGTTTTTTACCGCAGTCACATTTTCCCAGCCTGTACGGTTTTTAATTTCATCAACAGGATTATCAATATAGTTTACATTTGTAAGTATTACATCCGGGTTTGCAGAAATTACTGTTTCCTCAGATATAGAAATCCATTTCTCCTGATCGGACAGTATGTTCTCGGCACCCAGCAGTTCAATCATTTCATTCAGGAAAACTCCCCTTCCGAAGCTGTACAGGCTGGGTGAATCAGCAATTTCAAAATATACGGTTTTTTTATCAGTTATAGCGGAGCCTGTTTTCCTGTATTCCTCTATTTTTGATTTCATGGTGTCCACAATTTCCTGTCCCTTGCTATCTGCATGAAGAGAGTCTGCTATAAACATTATATCCTTGTATATTCCGTCTATGCTGTCACTGGCCGGTATGTATGCCACTGTAATACCCAGATCCTTAACAGGCTTGAAAGGGTCACTGCCGTCACTCATGCTCATGCCCGTGGCAAATAATATGTCCGGCTCCAGTGCCACAAGCTGCTCGGCATCGGGATTCATAATATCAAAAAATGGGATATTTTCAGGAATTCCTTCTATATTTTCCGAATATTTGTCCACCGCCACAAGTTTGTCACCTAAGCCCAAAGCTACAATTATTTCAGTATTGGCAGGCGATATGGATATTATTTTATCAATTTTGGACGGTATGGTTATTTTATTTCCTGCTCTGTCTTCAGCAGGCAATTGATCTGTCTCCTGTCGACTTTGCTTAACTTCCTGATTGGATTGATTTGGCTGTTCTGTTTGCTGGGGCTGGTTCGGTTTCCCCGAGCAGGCAGTAAGAGCGGCCATAATAATTAAGATAATTGTTATTGATGTAAGATTTTTTTTCATTGTATTCCTCCGGTTATAATGTAAAAAACGTTCCGAAATCTAATGACAGATATCGAAACGTAAAATCCACAAGCAGTTAAAAGTATTCAGGTTATTTTAGCTACTGCTTTTTTTTACCTGAAAAGCATAGCCTGCGGTTTTTACGCATGATATTGGCAGGTTTTCCGACTTAGAGGTCACAGCAGACTTTTAACCTTCCCGGTTTTCCCAGTGGTTGGCTTAGCCTTAAAAATCGCTCTCTCATTACGGCAGCAGGACTGTCCGGGAATTTAACCCGGTTCCCTATTATCGCATCAGCGCACCAATATCAACATATTTTTAATTATCTAAAGTATAGTGTATAATTGTTTGTTTGTCAATAAAATTAGGACTTTAAATCACTGACTTTACAAGTTGTAGCAATATAAAGGAATATTGAGATATTTTTATTTTGTTTGCAATTATACGCTATAATTTGATATAATACAGAAAAAGAAAACTATTGTTTGGAGGTTCAATTGGAGATTATATATAAAAGATGTGCCGTTAAATTTCTTAAATCAGCCGATAAAAAATTATCAGTAAGAATCTTAAATGGGATTGAAGGATTGACAAAAGAACCGCCAGAAGGAGATATAAAGACTCTGCAAGGCAAAGAAAACGAATTAAGGTTACGTATTGGAAAGTATCGGATAATATATGTGTATGAAAACAATAATTTAATAATATTGAATATTGATTCACGTGGAGATATTTATAAATAAGGAGGAATTGTCAATGAGTGAAATAACAAGCAAGGTAGTTGAAATGATGGAAATGCTTCCGGAAGATGACCAGAGGTTTGCATTTGAATTTATAAAAAAACTTGTCTTAGCCTGGGATCCTGATTATACAAAGTTAACAGAATCAGAATTAAAAATTTTGGAAGAAGCTAAAGACGATAGTTATACTATTTCACATGAAAACTTAAAGAGGGAACTTGGATTATAATTTAATTGCCTGTTTCTCGGGCAACCATGTTTAAACAGCTTAAACACTGCAAATATTCAACTGTACGAACTCGTACAGTTGAATATTTTGTATGAGTGTTCTTATATGACAGAATTTGATGCATTAAATTTCGCAGTTTATTTCACTACAGCATATCGGTGATTTCGAGGATTTTTTTACCCTGGGACAGTGCTGTTTCATAAAGAACTTTATTTTTCCTGTTTATTTCACCATAGCTTTTTAAGCAGTTAATTACAGTGTCACAGGACTGCATACGCTTTAGGGCGTTTTGAAAAATGGGTTCGCTTATAGGTTCAAAGCTTTTTTCAAAAAACACTTCGGAGGCTAAATCCTGTGCCAGTTGATAATCTATGTCGTTTTCATGGAGTATTCCTGTTACAAAGGGTATTCTCTTTTTTTGCAGGGTTCTGTATTCTGCTATTCCCGTTCCTCCTCCTGCTATTACAAATACCCCTGGTTCACCTTTTGGACGTTCCATCTCGAAGCTTCCAAACAGCGGATTGTAGCTGCCGTTAGACAAATCGTAAAGTTCGCTGATAAGCTCCTTTTGGAATATTTCCCTTGGAGTTCCCAGGTGAGTGATATACTCCCCCTTTACACACATGACTAAATCTGAAACTCTCTGAGCCATATCCAGCTCATGGAGTGACATGATGACTGTTATACCCCGTTCTTCCGCCAGAGTTCTTAAGATGTTAAGAAGTTCAAGCTCATAGTGTATATCCAGAAAGGAGGTTGGTTCGTCAAGGACTATTATTTCAGGCTCCTGACAAATGGCTCTTGCAAGCAGGATTCTCTGCCTCTGACCGTCACTTATCTCGGTAAAATCCCTGTCTCTTAATTCCCAGGCATTCACAAGCTCCATTGCGTTTCTGACCTGGAGGTTATCCTCCTCCGAAAGTATGCCAAGCATGCCGGTATAGGGGTAGCGTCCTGTTGCCACCACATCTTTGCAGGTCATAAGCTCTGTTTTCAGCTTGTCGGTTAACACAACGGCCACCTTATGTGCCATATCCCTGTTGCTCATAGTTTCTATGGATTTATTATCAATATAGATTGTTCCGCAGATGCTTTTCAGGTGCTTTGTTATACTTTTAAGAATTGTGGATTTGCCTGAGCCGTTTGGACCGATGAGGGTCAGTATCTGCCCCTTCTTTAAATTTATTTCAATGTC
>DHUT01000100.1:96894-97242 GCA_002409285.1 Firmicutes bacterium UBA5227
TTATTGTACTCTCTTCTTTAGCATAATGTATATTACTATGGGTACTCCGAATATTGAACTTACTGTGCTTACGCTCAGTTCAACAGGAGCAAATAATGTTCTGGCTATTAAGTCACAGCCTAAGCAGAAAACAGAACCGCCCAGGAAGCATATGGGAGTGACAATAAGCGGTTTTGATGTTTTCAAAAAAGATTTTACAAGATGGGGTACCGCTATACCCACAAATGATATAGGTCCTGCAAAAGCGGTAACGCATGCACAAAGAAAACTTGAAAGCAATACAAGCATAATACGGAACAATTTAATGTTAACACCCATGTTCTTTGCATAGCTTTCCCCAAGCTGGTA
>DHUT01000100.1:97557-97718 GCA_002409285.1 Firmicutes bacterium UBA5227
TCATCTGCAAATGTAATCATTATGTCTGTTACTGCAGAGCATATATACCCTATCATGACGCCGCAGACAATAAGCATTGACACACTTTGAACCCTCCTTGATATAATCAGCACAAAGCCCATTGAAAGCATTGCACCTGCAAAGGCGGCTGCTATCAGGAC
>DHUT01000100.1:97948-102375 GCA_002409285.1 Firmicutes bacterium UBA5227
CCAAGCACATATGGTCCCGCAATAGGGTTATTGAAAAAGGTTTGAAGCAAAAATCCTGATAAAGCTAATGCGCCGCCCAATATAATACTTGCCGTCATCCTTGGAAGACGTACTTTCCATATAATGTTGTAATTAGTTTCGTTTACGCTTCCGTGGAACAATATGTTTATAATATCCTTTATTGAAACATTTACGCTTCCTGATTTAATGTTTAATAAAATTAATACAACAAAGAGGATAATCAATACAATCAGCGTTGTAATGTACCTTATATATCTTGTTCCCTTACCTTTTTCCATTTGATTCTCCATCTGCTGCAGGCAGCTTGTACATAAAATTTAATTCTGTAAGGTCTTTGTCATCATCCGTAAGCACACGGTGAATATCTGAAATCATCAGACCAAACTGTGTGGTTTCCTGAAACATGTTCTTGCTTGTACACCAGACGTTATTATTTTTAACTGCTTTGAAGTCTTTTAGCAGGCTGTTTTTGCCTATAAGTTCTTCAACAGAGGAAAGCTCTCCGTCGATGGTGCTGTTGTATATTATAAAATCCGCATCCTTTGCTGTGGCGTAAAATTCCTCCATTTCCAGAGTTACCGTACTGGTGGCGCTTTCAGGATTTCCCAGGTGGTCAAATATATAATTTCCGCCGGCAAGCTCAATCATTCTTGTCACATAGTCTCCTGATTTTCTGGCTATGGCATTGCCGGAAGAGCTTATATAGAAAAATGCAACTGTCTTATCTGTTTTTTCCTGGTCTGCAAGCTTGTCAATATACTCTGCCTGTTCATCAAAAAGCTGTTTTGCTTCTGATTCCTTTCCTGTCAGCAATCCGTAAAGCTTTATCCATTCTGTACGTCCCAGCGGATGGGATTCATAGCTTGACTGGTCTGTAAGTACCGGGATGCCCAACTCTTTTAGCTTTTCCTTAACCTCCGGAGTATGGTTTATCATTGTAGATTCTATGGCTAAACCGCAATTGCTTGACATAATCAGCTCGTAGTCCGGGATGTTGTACTTTCCTGCATAGGTGATGTCGCCTGCCTCCATTGCGGCTCTTGCGTTTTCGATGTACCAGTCTTTTGCTTTTGTCCCGGAAAGACTGATGGAGTCCAGGGAATTTAAAGCGTCAAACAGGCACATGGCTGAGGTTGCGACCAAATAAATGTTGCTAATGGGTTGTTTCAGTATTGTAATGTCCTCACCCGGATTCGTGGGGATGTCTTGATCTTCCGGAACAATTAGGTACCTGCTGCCATCAGATATAGATATAAGTGAATAACCGCCTTTGTAGTAGTCCACATTAAAATTTTCCGCATACTTAAGTTCCATGCTGCCTTCCTGCTGCCAGCCGTTTTCCGGATTTTTCCCATTTTCCTCCATGCTGCGGCTGCACCCTGAAAACAGCGGTAAAGTCATCATAATAACCATAGCTATAGATATGCATCTTTTTTTTATCATAACAGTACCTTTTTCTTCTTTATTTTGATTTAAGAGTGGCCGAATCAAAACGGAGAGTGTAATCTACTTCGTGTGGGGTGCTCATGGCCACTGTCTGAGCAGTTACTTCAATATCTTTATCCATTAAAACAGGAATTTCAAATGTTGAATTTCCGGTAGTATTAACAGGATAATAGTAAATTCCATCTATAATCATATACTCATAACTTGAACTGCTCCAGATAACAGTGGCAGTCATCGTACCATCTGCTGCGGTAATATCCACAGGGGATTCTATGCCTGCCCTGCCTGAACCTCCTGAAAGTGCAGCTTCTGCAGTGTACATGCCGTCAGGTACAGAACTTTCGGTTATGGCATCCTCAGGTATCATTGATGATTGAAATACTAAAACTCTGTCGTACCATTCTTCTTTACGAATGCTCCATGCGGCGCAGTTGATGTCCTGATTAAGTGCTTCAACAGGAACTTCGTATGTGTACTTGCCCTGTGAATCTTCAACAAAATATATGCATTTATCGTCAGTATCAGCAAGAGCTTCTTCGCCGGTTCCCATGTATAGTTTTTCATAGCCTGTTCCGCTGAGGGTTAAGACTGCCGACATTTCTCCGCCTTTCACGGTGAGCTGTGCATCAACTATTCTGAACATTGAGGAGCTGGAGGAAACCTCAATGCTGTAAGTTCCGTCTTCAATCTGATTTGCGTAAATAGGTTCTGCTTTTTCAGTTTCTGTTTTTGCTTCGGTTTCCTTTTCCGCGTTATCTTCCTGAATATTTTCTTCATTTGTGTTTTGTACGGGATTCTCATTTATGGCAGGATCATTGTCTGTTGAAGGGCTATTTTGATTGCCACAACCTGTAAGGACTGTCAGTGCAACAGATACAGTCAGTATAAAAGTTAATATTCTTTTCATTATATGATTCTCCTAAATTAAATTAATGTTACTCTTTAATAATTACGGCTGACTGTATTCAGCCAGCCGTAATATTCTTATTCAGCTATAGTTTCTCCTGCATGCTTAACGATAAGATTCTGAATGCCTGTATATTCTCCCAGACCCTTTAATACAGCTTCGGTTTCAAAGCCTTCAGATTCAAATGTGGTCTTCCAGGAATCATCTTCGTCCCCAGCCATATCATTGTTTGCATGGTCTCCTGCAACAATCATGAAAGGAAGCAGAACAACCTTTTTTGCGCCTGATTCTTTAACAAGAGCTACAACATCATCTAATGATGGAGTTGCTTCCACAGTGCCGATGAAATAGTTGGAGTGACCGGAATCAGTAACAAATTGCTGGAGCTTTGCATAGGTGGAGTTTGCTTCATGTTCAGTTCCGTGACCCATGAACACTATTGCGGTTCCTTCTGCGTCATAAGATTTTGTCTCTTCTGTTATGACCGAAACAGCCTCTTCATAATCTGCATCAGATGAAAGAAGCGTCTTACCTATTTTAAAGCTTTCAAACTTATCCTTGTATGGAGTTACTTCGTTGACTACATCATCGTATTCATAACCGCTCATTACATGAGTAGGCTGTATTACAACTTCCTTTACGCCATCAGCTACCAGGCGATCCATGGCTTCTGTTACATTGTCGATTTCAAGGCTGTCGCGTTCCTTTAGTTTGTCAATGATAATCTGACTTGTGAATGCTCTGCGAACCTCATAATCAGGGTAAGCATTTTGAAGAGCCTTTTCAACGCCTCCGATGGATAAATCCCTGTTATCGTTGTAGCTTGTACCAAAGCTTACCACAAGAAGAACCTTGTCGGTTGAATCAGTTGCAGGTTTTTCATCTGAAGAATTTTCAGGGCTTTCTGCCGGTGGATTTTTCTCTGCCGTATCTGTTGTACTTGAACATCCTGTAATCATTGTCAGAAGTAATGACAGTGCCATTGTAAGGCTCAATAATTTTTTAATTTGTTTTTTCATAACTGCTCCTTTTTATTATATATTGATTATCGCTTTATTTCATCGGCGGTGTGAGCACTGCAGAATATGGTGCATGAAATAAAAAAGTCTGCGATTCTCGCAGACATATATACATTAATTTAAACTCATCTCTACATCTAAAATAAGACAGAAAAGATACGTATATTGCATTCATGCCATGGTTATCCGCAAGGCTGTACGCACCGCACGATTAATGCGGCAGAAAAACAGATAAGTATTCTGGCTTATCACCTGTGTTTAAAAATAACACAACTTTGGCACCTTCCCGGAAATTATTCCAGTGGCATAAGCCAAAGTATCGGTGAATTACAGCAACGGTCTTGCGTAGGAATTACACCCAACTTCCATAACCTATTTTCCATATTCAATTTAATGTCAGTATATCACTATAAATAATATTGTGTCAATATTATTTAAAAAAAATTCTGCATATGTTTCAATATAATTTTAATTCATAGGTATTAAAATTCCAATTTCTTTCAGATGATTAAGGTGTAGCAAGTAACCCCATAAACCCGATACTTTTTTAATTTATTGACTTCATTAATTCCATGATATATAATTTAAGTAAATTAAATATTGATATTTTGGTAACTGTTGTTTTAATAGGGAAAACAGTAAAAGCTGTTACAGCCCCCGCTACTGTGAAAGGTGATAAGGCTCTGTGCCACTGTGCTTATGCATGGGAAGGCGAGCTTAAGATGAACCTGAAGTCAGGAGACCTGCCAAAGTATGCATTTGTAGATTTTCGGGAGGATTATCTAAAATAAATATAGTGATTATATTTGCTGCTTAACTTCCGTAGGACGGAAGTTTTATTTGTTTGTGGGCGTACTATGTCCTTGTATATTTTATACTTTCAGATAAAAGAGAGCGAATGTGTCAATTATTCAGGGGGCTGTCCAATATTATGAGGTGGATATGGAAAGATATATTGTTAAAAATGGGAAAAGATTAAGATACGGATTCACAACGGGAACATGTGCTGCTGCAGCTGCAACCGCTGCAGCACT
>DHUT01000100.1:102614-117617 GCA_002409285.1 Firmicutes bacterium UBA5227
GAACCGACTTTCAGCGTTCATGGTGTAAGATGTTGTGTGAAAAAGGACAGTGGGGACGATCCTGATGTAACGGACGGGATTTTGATATATGCAGATGTAAATTTGGATGACTCCGGTGAAATTCATATTGACGGCGGAAAGGGTATAGGAAGAGTTACGCAAAAGGGATTAGACTGCTCTGTGGGAGGTCCTGCCATAAACTCAGTTCCAAGAAAAATGATAATCGAGAATGTCAGGAGAATATGTAATGATTACAGCTACAACGGGGGTGTAAACATTATAATTACAGCTCCGGAGGGAGAAGAAATTGCTAAGAAAACCTTTAATCCGCAGCTTGGAATTGTAGGAGGTATTTCAATCATAGGCACTACCGGAATTGTGGAGCCCATGAGTGAAAAAGCGCTGATTGATAGCTTAAAGGTTGAAATGCAGGTAATCAAAGAAAGAGGTTACAATACACTTCTGGCTTTTCCGGGAAATTACGGGGAAAGATTTGTAGACAGCACACTTGGCATACAGGGAGAAAACAGGCTGAAGTTCAGCAATTATCTTGGAGAAGTTCTGGACTTTGCCCTTGAGCTTGATTATAGAGAAATATTAATTGTAGGACATATTGGCAAGATGGTCAAGGTAGCCGGGGGAATGATGAACACACATTCTCATACTGGAGATTTCAGAATGGAGATGTTTGCCTGCTATGCGGGACTTTACGGAGCAAACAGCCGTGTTATCGGAGAGATACTCTCCTGCGTCACTACGGAGCAGGCGGTGGATGTTTTAATCAGAGAAAAGCTGGAAAAGAAGGTTATAAGAAAAATAAGTGAAAGAGCGCTTTTCTACATAAACAAAAGAGTAGACAACAGAATAAAAATAAATTTAATTATATATTCAAACAATCATGGAATTTTAAATTAGTTTTAAATTAATATGGAACTTTAAATTAACAGGGAGGAAGATATGGTACATTTTGTAGGTGCGGGTCCGGGAGCTGCAGATTTAATAACAATGAGAGGTCATAAGCTTCTTTCGGAAGCAGATGTTGTTATATATGCAGGTTCGCTGGTAAATAAGGAGATTTTAAATTACTCAAAAAAAGATGCTGAAATCCACAACAGTGCTCAGATGACATTGGAAGAAGTAATAGAAGTTATAAAAAAGGCTGAAGGGGAAAATAAAGTCACAGTGAGGCTTCACACCGGAGATTCAAGCATTTACGGTGCTGTAAGAGAGCAGATGGATGTTTTAAAATCTCTGGATATTCAATATGACGTAGTGCCGGGTGTCAGTTCCTTTTGCGGTGCGGCTGCATCCTTAAAAGCAGAATACACATTGCCGGATGTGAGCCAGTCCGTAATCATAACCCGCATGGAGGGAAGAACTCCTGTTCCTGAAAGAGAAAGCATCCGCTCATTTGCCGCGCACAAATCAACCATGGTTTTGTTTTTAAGCTCAGGTCTGTCAGAAGAATTATCAAAGGAACTGATTGCCGGCGGATATGACGGGGAAACACCTGTGGCGGTGGTCTACAAAGCAACCTGGCCTGATGAAAGAGTTTTCAGATGTACCATAGAAAGCCTTCCTCAGACAATGAAAGAAAACAATATAAGTAAGACTGCTTTGATTTTAGTTGGGAATTTCCTTGGGGATGATTATGACAGAAGTGAATTGTACAACCCTGCATTTACCCATGAGTTCAGAAAAGGTGTCCGATAATGTATGCCTGTATACTGGGAGGTACAACGGAAGGACGCCTCCTTGCCGAATTTTTCAATGAATCGGATGTAAAGGTTGATTTGTATATTGCAACAGATTACGGCGAACAATTTGTAAAGGAATCAGGCAATGTAAATGTTCATCGGAAAAGACTTGATAAAGAGCAGATGATTGATTTGTTCAGAGAGAAAAATTATGATTTCGTAATTGATGCAACTCATCCCTTTGCAAAAATCGTTTCACAAAATGCGAAAGAATCGGCAGAATACTGCAGCTTAAAATATTACAGAATTGTAAGAGAAACTGCAATAAATGACGGTTGTACTTATTTCGACAGAGTAGAAGATATTGTTTCTTATCTGAACGGCACTGAGGGAAACATATTGCTTACAACCGGAAGCAAGGATCTGGATAAATTTACAGCCATAAATAATTATCAAGAGAGAATTTTCCTGAGAATACTTCCTATGGCAAACTCCCTGAAAAGAGCCTTGGAGCTTGATTTTACCAATAAAAATATAATTTGTATGCAGGGACCATTCAGTGAAGAGCTGAACGCTGCAATGATTAATTCCATAGGCGCCAAATTTGTTGTAACAAAGGAAAGTGCGGCGTCCGGTGGTTTTGAGGAAAAGGTGAACGCATGTCTTAAGACAGGTACGGAATGTCTGGTATTAAAGAAACCCGAAGAGGAAGGCATAACTCTGAAAGAGTTCAAAGAAATTATAAGAGGTAACGTATGAAAAAGGTTTTTATTATAGGTCTTGGTATAGGAAGTTCAGGCTATATGCATAAAAAGGCTGAGAAAATAATAGTGAACTGTGATTGTCTTATAGGTGCAAGGAGAATGCTCAGGGATTTTATGGATTTAAACAAAGAGGTTTATGAAAGCTCCAATGCCGAAAGTATTTGCGAATATGTAGGAGGGAGCAGTTTTCAAAGCTATGGTGTTTTAGTTTCCGGGGATTCAGGCTTTTACAGTCTCTCTAAAAAGGTTACTGGGATTTTGAAAGAAAACAAGGATATCCAGGTAGAAAATATTCCGGCGATAAGCTCACTTCAATATTTTGCATCAAAATTAAATTTACCCTGGGATAATATAAAGTATGTCAGTGCTCACGGAAGAATTCCGAACATTGTATCCAATGTTATTTTCAATAATAAAACATTTATCCTCACAGGAGGAGATTTTGGACCGGGGCATATATGTGAAGTGCTGACACATAAAGGCTTGGGACATCTGAAGGTCAGTGTGGGAGAAAACTTGTCCTATGAAAATGAGAGAATAGTGGAAGATAATGCTTCTGCAATTGCTAAAATGAAATTTGAAAACCTGTCTGTTATGATTGTTCACAATGATGACTGCATAAGCCCGGATGAGGGACTCCGCTCCATAAGAGATGAAGAGTTTGTTACAGGCAATGTTCCAATGACAAAAAGTGAAGTAAGAACCATATGTGTAGGCAAGCTCAATTTAAAAAGCGGTTACACGGTATATGACATAGGTGCCGGAACAGGTTCAGTGTCTATTGAAGCAGCATTGAAGCTGTATGGGGGAACACTTTACGCTGTTGAAAAAAATGAGGAAGCTGTAGTTTTAATAGAGAAGAACATAGAGAAATTTAAAACCCGTAACATTGAGGTTGTAAGAGGAATGGCTCCCCAGGCAATCAAAAGTCTTCCTGCCCCTGATGCATGCTTCATAGGAGGAAGCAGCGGGAACATGGAAGATATAATAAATGGAATTTTAAGAAAGAACCCAACTGTAACTTTGGTAATCAATACAATTACCCTTCAAAGTTTAAATGAAGCCATGAGCTGTATGGAAAAATATGGGTTCAGGGATGTGGAAGTTGTAAATATTTCAGTGGCAAAATCAAAAAAAGCAGGAAAGTATGACATGATGATAGGGCAGAATCCTATTTATGTTATAAGCGGAAAAGGAGGGGGATCTCAATGAAGTCAAAAGTACCAAGACTGATGATATCAGCCACGGGCAGCAACAGCGGAAAAACAACGGTAACATCGGCAATATTAAAAGCCATTGCTTTGAAGTGTAAAAGACCTGCCGCTTTTAAGGCAGGACCGGATTATATCGATCCCATGTTCCATTCAAGTATTATTAAGGTGCCATCCAGGAACTTGGATATTTTTATGATGGGTGAAAATAATTGCAGGTACGTATTGTGTAAAAACAGCAGGAATGCGGATATTTCGGTTATTGAAGGGGTAATGGGGTACTATGACGGCATCGGTCAGGGTACTTCCTGCAGTTCCTACGAGCTTGCGGCAGCACTGGACTGTCCGGTGGTTCTTGTAATTAACCCTGTAAGCATGGCAGTATCTGTAGCCGCAATAATCGAAGGTTTTAAGAATTTCAGGGAAAAAAGCAACATCAGAGGTGTTATTTTAAACGGAGTTTCTGATGGTATGTATGAATATTATAAAAAAATTATTCAGGTAAATACAGGAATAATGGTATACGGCTATATGCCCACATTAGAAAACTGCAGGCTTGAAAGCAGACACCTGGGACTGGTAACTGCTGAGGAAGTAGGAAGCCTTGAAGCAATAATAGAAGAATTAGGGCATCAGGCTGTAAAAAGTGTTGATCTGGAAGGATTGTATGAATTAGCCAAAAGTGCGTGCCTGATTGAATATGATGAACCATCTGTACCCTTTATCGGAAAAACAAAAATAGCCGTTGCCTGGGATAAAGCTTTTTGCTTTTATTATCAGGACAACCTGGAGCTGCTTGAGGAAATGGGAGCCGAAATAGTTAAATTCAGCCCTCTGAATGATAAGAAATTACCGGAAGGAACAGGCGGTTTGTATATTGGAGGGGGCTATCCTGAGCTGTATATGGAGGTGCTTTCGGAAAACAAATTAATGCTTAACCATATAAAAGAAAAAGTTTCCGCAGGTTTGCCTACCTTCGCTGAATGCGGGGGATTCATGTACCTATTGGACAGCTTTACTGGCAGGGAAGGGAAAGTATACAGCCTGTCAGGAGCAATAGAAGGCAGCAGCTACATGACCGAGTCACTGAAAAGGTTCGGATATATTACATTGACAAGTCAAGTTGACAATCTGATGTGCAAAGCGGGAGAAACAATTAACGGTCATGAGTTTCATTATTCAGACAGCACCAACAACGGGCAGTCCTTCCTTGCTTCAAAGCCGGAGTCGGACAGGAGCTGGAACGCTGTTACAGCAGACAGTACAAAATTTGCCGGATATCCTCATACAAATTTCATGGGGAACATAAGCTTTGCTGAAAACTTCATGAAAAAAGCAGTCGAATACGAAAAGAGTGAAAAAAATGAAGGTTGACATATATTCATTTTCAGTAAACGGTACAAGGCTATGTGACAAATTAATTGAAAATTTAAGCGAGCATGAGGTTAACGCCTATGTCTCGGAAAAATACATCCATTCGGCAAGGCTGGTTAAATTACGTGAAGGAAACTTGTACAAGGCAACAGAAAAATCCTTTGAAAGTGCGGACTGCATAATATTTGTAAGTGCGGCAGGCATAGCCGTAAGGGCAATAGCTCCTTTTGTCAGAAGCAAAAAAAATGACCCTGCAGTCATATGCATGGATGAGAGGGGAATCAATGTCATATCTCTTTTAAGCGGTCACATAGGCGGAGCCAATAAGCTTACCCTGAAAATTGCAGATATCGTGGGAGGAAATCCGGTAATTACCACCGCCACGGATGTTAACGGGAAATTTGCTGTTGACGAATGGGCTCATAATGGGAATCTTCATATAACAAGCTTGAAAAAGGCAAGAGATATTGCCGCTGACATACTACAGGACAGGAAGATAGGGCTTGCATCAGATTTTAAGGTAAAAGGGAAAATGCCTCCGGAAATAGATTTGAATGAAAAAGAAACAGGAATATGTATAAGTCTTGACTCCCAAAAATCTCCCTTTAAGAATACGCTAAACCTTATTCCTCGAATTGTATCAGTGGGGGTTGGCTGCAGAAAAGGAGCGGAATTTAAGGATGTTTATAATGCCGTAAAGGAAGCTTTAGCTGCTCATGGTATTTCACACTTTGCCCTTAAATCAATTAATTCCATTGATTTAAAAAGGGAAGAAGAAGGAATCATAAAGGCTGCGCAGGTATTCAAGATTCCTTTTAACGCCTATCCTGCGGAGCAACTCAATAACATTCAGGGGCAATTCTCAAATTCTGATTTTGTAAAAAAAATTGCAGGAGTAGGCACTGTGTGTGAGAGGGCGGCAATCATGGGAAGTGAATCAAAAATACTGACTATAGGCAAGACTGTTATAAATTCAGTTACAGTTGCAGCAGCCGTGGATGATTATGAAGTTGAGTTTTAAATAACTAATTGATAAATTAAAAACAGGAGGAAAAGATGGAAAATATTAAATTCGTTGAGCCTCATAATATTGAAGAAAGAAGCTTTGAAATAATACAGGAAGAAATGGGTAATATTTATCTGGACAAGGAAATAGAGCCCATAGTAAAAAGAGTTATACATACGTCGGCAGATTTTGACTACTTAAATAACATGTGTTTTTCAGAAAACGCCGTTAAAAAAGCAAAGGAAGCATTAAAAAAAGGAGCTGCAATAGTTACCGATACAAACATGGCTTATTCGGGAATAAATAAAAAGGCTGCGGCAAAGTATGGAGTGAGCATACATTGTTTTATGGCTGATGAGGATGTTTCAAAAGAAGCAATTGAGCGAGGAGAAACAAGAGCTGCGCTCTCTATGGAAAAAGCCTCCGGAATACAGGGACCTGTAATTTTTGCCATAGGAAATGCTCCTACAGCCTTAATTAAGCTTTATGAGCTTATTAAGAAAGGAGCTGTCAAGCCTGAGGTTATTATAGGAGTTCCTGTGGGTTTTGTAAATGTGGTTGAAGCAAAGGAACTGATAATGAGTTTGAAAGACGTGGAATACATTGTCGCAAAAGGCAGAAAGGGAGGCAGCAATATTGCCGCTGCCATATGCAACGCCTTGCTGTACAATATTGAATAATTGAATAATTGAATAATTGAATAATTGAATATGAAAATTATTATCAGATAAGGAGATTTTATGTTTTATGGTATCGGAGTAGGAGTAGGGAGCAGCAATGCAGTAATTAGGAGAGCTATTGATGTGCTTGGCACATTAGATGTGCTGTATGTGCCTGCGGCTGAGAAATCAGATAAGGAAAGCACCGCATATAAAATTGTACAGGACTATATAAGCGATAAAACATTAATAAAAAGCAGATATTTTCCCATGAATTATGATTCTCAGGAGCTTAAAAATGCGTGGGATGAAATTGCTTCCGAGATAGTTCAGGACGTATCGGAAGGAAGGACGGCTGGATTCATAACAATTGGGGATCCCATGGTTTACAGTACCTACATATATCTTCTGAGGCTGCTTAAAGATAAAATTAAAGTAGAAACCATACCCGGCATAACATCATTTTTGGATATTGCATCAAAAAATAATTTTCCCCTGGTGGAAGGGGATGATCCTTTAGTGATTCTTCCTGCAACAATTGGAACAGAAAAATTGAGAAGCTATATAAAAAATGAAAATTCAATTGTTCTCATGAAGGTATACAGGAATTTTGATGAAATAATGGAGCTGCTCCTTGAGGAAAACCTTCAGAAACATTCTGTAATAGTAAGCAACTCATCAAAGGATGAAGAAGTGATATATCGGAATATTGAGGATGTAAGCAAAAATGACATTTCGTATTTCACAACCATATTAATAAATAAAAAATGGGAGGCAGTATGATTTATGCAGTAGGTATAGGTCCCGGAAGCAGGGAAGGGATCACGTATGAAGCCAGGTCGGCAATAGAAAAATCAGATGTAGTAGTTGGCTACAAAACATATATTGACCTTATTAAGGATTTAGTAAAAGACAAAGAAATTGTTTCAAACGGTATGAAACAGGAAGTAGACAGGGTGAAAAAGGCAGTGGAAATTTCAAAAACAGGAAAGATGGTGGCTGTTATAAGCTCGGGGGATGCCGGGGTATATGGCATGGCAGGTCTTGTTCTGGAATTGGCAGAGGGTGAAGAAGTACAGGTTGTCAGCGGAGTGACTGCATCAACTGCTGCAGCGGCAGTTCTTGGTGCACCTCTCATGCATGATTTCTGTCACATAAGCCTCAGTGACTTATTAACGCCGCTAAATTTAATATATAAAAGAATTGCTCTGGCATCGGAGGGTGATTTTGTTATATGCATTTACAACCCAAGAAGCAAAGGCCGCCCGGATTATCTTAAAAAATCTTTTGAAATAATGAAAAAATATAAAGCCGGTTCAACACCTGTTGGTGTAGTGAAAAACGCAGGAAGAGAAAACCAGCAGGTTCAGGTTTGCACCATGGATACAATTGACTACGAATTTGTCGATATGTTGAGTATCGTGATTGTAGGCAACAGTTCAACATACATTAAAAATAATAAGATAATAACCAGAAGAGGTTATGAAAGAAAGTTAGAAAAAGATGTTTTGAAAAATGGCGGTTAAGCCTGAGGCTTAACCGCTGAAATATTATGCTTCTGTGCTAATCTGAGTTTGATTTTTTGAATTTTTTATGATTGCAGGAGCACATTCAATAACGACCCATATTGCAAGTACTATATAAATCAGGCAGAGAACCGGTACAATTATGTTTGTTCCCACGGGCATTACAAATGCTCCGTTAACAAAGGTATAGGATCTGAGTGTATCAAGCAATGCCCAAGTACTCATTATGAACATAAATATGGCAGGAATCAGAGTTACATACCATGCTTTCTTATTTTTAGCCGTTCTTTGCAGCCATACGGTAATGCCAACAAGAGCCAGTGCGGCAAGGAGCTGGTTGGATGAACCAAATGTTTTCCAGAAAAGGCTCCATATAGCAATTGGTGTTCCGCTTGGATCCGTAAGTTTAATAGACATGAGAATCAGGGGTATGCCGCCAATCAATAATGTAGACAATATACGACCGCCTTTTCCGCTCCAACCCGTCAGTTCCTGTACTATAAAACGTCCAAGTCTCGTACAAACATCCAGAGTATCATATACAAAAGTGGTAAATGCCATTAATCCAAAAGAAATACCAAAAGACTTATTGATGCCTATTAATTCCATAAATGAACCAAGTCCACTGGCATAGACGAAGTTTGGTGATTTTGAAAGTAGAGAGTCTCCCTTTGGAAGTATCATAACCGTTGACAATGCTATCAGGGCAACTACCGCCTCGGCAAGCATCATACCGTAGCCTATTGGTTTTGTATCGCTTTCTCTTGCTATCTGTTTTGAGGTTGTTCCGGAACTTACCAGGCTGTGGAATCCTGAACATGCCCCGCAGGCAACGGTAATAAACAGCATTGGAAACATAGGTCTCCAGAATCCCTCATTTCCGAAGGAGTTGACCCATGCGGGATACTGGGTATCAAATCCTCCAAAGATTATGCCTATGAATGCTACAATAAGCGTGGCATACAGGAAGTAACCGCCTAAATGACCACGGGGTTGTAAAAGTGCCCAAACAGGAACGATACCTGCTATGAAACAGTAGGCAATAACAATAAAGTTCCATATTTTTTGTGAACCTTCCAATGAGATTCCAAGAACTTCATTAAGGTTGAAAGGTATGTATTGACCAACCCATATAGATACTGCAACTAATGGAAGAAAAATTATGGTTGCCCACTTAAGGGAAAGCTTGGTGTATTTTAAGCAAAAGCCCATTATTATAGGTAATATCAAGTATAGAATCGAGGATGTTGCAGTTGCACCTCCGCCTACGGACTCACCGTCAGCCAGTTCAATGGTGTTTACAAAGGATGAGGTTGTAATGTCAGTGAAAGCAACTATAATCATAACTAAGGTAAAAAATATAAAAATATTAAAAAGAATCCAGACACGTTTTGAAACATAGGTTTTCATGGTATCTGCTATACCTGCAGCCTTGTGTCGGATAGAGGCTACCAGTGAACCCATGTCATGTACACCGCCAATAAAAATAGTACCGAAAATAATCCAAAGGAATGTAGGAACCCAGCCAAAGCTGATACCTGCAATTATTGGTCCTGTTACGGGACCTGCCGCCGCAATGGCAGAAAAATGCTGCCCTGCCAGGTATTTGGCATCTGTGGGAACATAGTCGATTCCATCTTCCATTTCAACAGCAGGAACTGTTCTGGAATCGTCAAGCTCAAATACCTTTTTGGATATGAAGCGACCATAAGTAAAATAAGCCGCAATCAGAATTAATGTACCAATACCTACAACAACTAAAATATTCATTATTGCCCTCCTTATTAAATTAGATATTTGATGTATTTTTATATTATATTGCTTTTAAAGAAAAATATGTAAAAATTTGTCGAATGCATTTTAAAATATTTTGCGATTGCATTAAATATAAAAATATTGGCTAAACTATGGGGCAATAAAGAAATGTAAAGTTAAAATAATCAGAATAATCTTATTGACATATATAAACAACGGGAATATACTAATGTAAATATTTAATTACAGTGATGGGAAGAGTAGGTATATGGAGTTCTGCAGCGAGTCGGGGATGGTGGAAGCCTGATGAGATGAATCATACCGAATGACCTCCCGGAGTTGGTTTTCTGAAAGCCGTTTGTGCAAATAGGGAAATCCGGATTTCTCCGTTACAGGAAATAAAGAGAACTATTTGTTCAGGAATAGTTAAAAAGAATGGTACCGTGGGCAGCTCACTTCTTATGATGAAGTGGGTTTTTTTATTTTACGGTTGGTGTGGAGCAGTGCACACTCCTCATGTTCTTGTGATTATTTTCAGCATGTAGTTAATAAGAGTGGTACCGCGGTCATCGCCTCTTGCATAAGAGGCGAAATTTTTTTAAGGAGGATTTTAGAATGGAAAGGATTTTAATAAGTGAAACAAGGAATTTTACAGGCAGTGAAGTGATAATAAAAGGATGGCTTCACAGAATAAGAAATATTGGAAAAATTGCGTTTCTCCTTGTCAGGGACAGAAGCGGAATAATTCAATGCGTAGTAGATACAAGGGAAATTGAAATAAAAGGGCTGAAGCTTGAGAGTGTCGTTGAGATAAAGGGAATGGCTGTTACAGATGAATCAAATTTAAACAGTGCTGAAATACAAGTACATGTTCTTGATGTCATATCCCAGGCGGAGGAATTACCTATAGAAATTAACAAGGAATCTCTCAATTTAAATCTGGATGTGCTTTTAAACAACCGGGCGCTCAGCTTAAGAAACCCGAAAATAAATGCAATATTCAAGATACAAGCTGCTCTAACTCAGGGATTTTCACAATATCTGGTACAACAAGGTTTTACACAGATATTTACGCCGAAAATTGTAGCCGAGGGTACGGAAGGCGGTACCAATTTGTTCAGCGTAAACTATTTTGACAGAAAGGCGTACCTTGCTCAAAGCCCTCAGTTTTATAAACAGATGATGGTTGGAGCCGGTTATGAAAGGGTATTTGAAATAGGTCATGTATACAGGGCGGAGAGCCATGATACAAAGCGACATCTCAACGAATATGTCAGTCTGGACCTGGAAATGGGATTCATTGAGAATGAGTACGAAATAATGGAGCTTGAAACTGAGCTTCTCAGATACATGATGCTGCACCTCACCCAGGTATGCAAAGCTGCACTTGAGCTTTCTGATGCTCATATACCTGTTGTGCCTAAAGAAATTCCCAGATTGAAATTATCTGAAGCAATCCAGATTCTAAAAACACAATATGGGAAAAATAATTCTGATGGAGATTTGGACCCGGAAGGTGAGGTTCTTATATCCGGATATGTAAAGGAAAAGTATAATTCTGACTTTGTTTTCCTGACTCATTATCCCCAGTCAAAACGACCTATGTACACCATGCCTGATGGAGATTCGGAAACTCACAGCTTTGACCTGCTGTTCAGGGGTCTGGAAATAACAACAGGCGGGCAGAGGATACACCAATACGAAAAACTGAAAAATAATATGCTCAGGCATGGACTTAATCCTGATGACTTTGAAGGGTATCTTTCAGTTTTCAGATATGGCATGCCTCCTCACGGCGGTCTGGCCATAGGTCTTGAAAGAATAACCGCCATGCTTTTAGGACTGGAAAATATTCGTGAAGCCGCAAGCTTCCCAAGAGACAGAAACAGGTTAACACCTTAGAATATATAAAATATTGCAAGTTAAAAATCAATCAAACAAAAAATCTGTTGACAAAAGTATTAACATTTAATATTATGGTAAGTAATTAAATAAAGTGCTATGAAAAAGAGGAGTAGGTGCATAAACTTTACAGAGATTGAAACCCACCGGTTGAAAGGTTTCATAAGTCAATTTGCGCTGAAGGTAGCTTTGGAGCATTTAATCTGAATCAGTAGTAGGATTAAACGGCATGGCCGTTATAAATTAAGAGCCAGTAATGGAAATTAGGTGGTACCGCGGGTTTTCTCGTCCTTTTAAGGAAGAAAGCCCGCTTTTTTGTAGCAAATTACAGATAGAAAGGACTGATATTATGAACAACATACCAAGTAAGTACAATCCAAAAGAATTTGAAGATAAAATCTATAATATTTGGATGGAAGAAAACTGTTTCAGGGCGGAGGTAAACCCGGACAAGAAGCCCTTTACGATTGTCATGCCGCCGCCCAATATAACGGGGCAGCTTCACATGGGTCACGCCCTTGACATGACTCTCCAGGATGTATTAATCAGGTGGAAGAGGATGGAAGGCTACGAAGCTCTGTGGCTTCCCGGCTCGGATCACGCCAGCATTGCAACCGAGGTTAAAGTTGTTGAAAAAATAAAAAAAGAAGAAGGAAAAACAAAGGAAGAGCTGGGCAGAGATGAATTCTTAAAAAGAGCCTGGGAGTGGAAGGAAGAGTACGGCGGAAGAATAGTTGAGCAGGTTAAAAAACTGGGAAATTCCTGTGACTGGTCAAGAGAAAGATTTACCATGGATGAAGGCTGCAATGAAGCTGTAAAGGAATTTTTTGTTAATCTATATAATAAGGGGCTTATTTACAAGGGAAACAGAATTATCAACTGGTGTCCAGACTGCCATACCACACTGTCGGACGCTGAGGTTGAACATGAGGACGTACCGGGTAATTATTACTACGTAAAATACCCCTATGTTGATAATCCCGATGAATTTTTTGTAGTTGCCACTACAAGACCTGAAACAATGTTTGGGGATGTTGCTATAGCCGCACATCCGGAAGATGAAAGATATAAGCATCTGATAGGGAGAAAAGTAATTGTGCCCCTAATTGGAAGAGAAATACCCATTATTGCGGATGAATATCCTGATATGTCAAAAGGAACAGGTGCATTAAAAATAACTCCATGCCATGACCCTAATGACTTTGAAATCGGGCTGCGCCATGACTTGGAGCAAATCAACTGCATGAATGAAGACGGGACCATGAATGAAGAAGCCGGAAAATATAACGGCATGGACCGTTATGAATGCAGGAAATTATTTGTCAAGGCTCTTGAAGATAACGGATTTATGCTGAAAATAGAAAAAACTGACCATAACGTTGGAACATGCTACAGATGCCACAATATAGTTGAACCCAGAGTATCTGATCAATGGTTTGTAAGCATGAAATCTCTTGCTGAACCTGCTCTGAAAGCAGGTGCGGAAAAAGAGGTTGAATTCGTTCCGGAGCGTTTTACAAAAATTTATACTCACTGGCTTGAAAATATCAGAGACTGGTGTATATCCAGACAACTTTGGTGGGGTCACAGAATACCGGCATATTATTGTCAGGAATGCGGAGAAATTATGGTTTCAAAAGAGGCTCCCGAAAGATGCACTAAATGCGGCAGCATTGATATCAAACAGGATGAAGATGTTCTTGATACATGGTTTTCATCAGGTCTGTGGCCTTTCTCAACATTGGGATGGCCTAATGAAACAGAGGAGCTAAAGTATTTTTATCCTACGGATGTACTGGTAACAGGCTATGATATCATATTCTTCTGGGTTGTACGCATGGTATTTTCCGCATTGGAAGCAACAGGAGAGGTACCCTTTAAGCATGTGTTTATACATGGGTTGGTAAGAGATGCAGAGGGAAGGAAAATGAGCAAATCTCTTGGAAATGGCGTAGATCCTCTTGAGGTTATAGACCAGTACGGTGCGGATGCCCTGAGATTCATGCTTATGACAGGTATTTCACCGGGAAATGACACTCGTTTTAATATCGACAGGCTTGAATCAAGCCGTAATTTTGCAAATAAGCTGTGGAATGCATCCAGATTTGTTCTTATGAATATTGAAGGTACATTAATAGATAAGAAAACAGCTAAGAAAAATTACAAGACTGAAGATAAGTGGATTATTTCAAGAGCCAACAAGGCAGCTAAAGATGTAAAGGAAAATCTTGATAAGTTTGAATTGGGTCTTGCTGCTCAAAGAGTTTATGATTTTATCTGGAATGAATACTGTGACTGGTACATTGAAATTGTTAAACCAAGATTATACGGAGAAGAAGGGACTGATAAGGACACAGCACGATTTGTTTTAATAAAAGTATTAAAGAACATGCTAAAACTTTTGCATCCGTTTATGCCTTTTATTACTGAAGAAATCTGGTCGTACCTGCCTGATACGGGTATGAGACTGATTAAGTCGGAGTGGCCATTATTTAATGAAGAAGAAAATTTTGAAGAAGCAGAAGCCTCTATGGAATTTATCATGGAAGCTGTAAGAAGCATTCGTAATATAAGGGCTGAAATGAATGTTGTACCTTCAAGAAAGGCAAGAGCCGTATTTGTTCCAAACAAAGAAGGTATAGCTAAAGTTATTCATTCAGGAGCACAATACTTTTCCACACTGGCAAATATAACAGAGGTGTCAATAGCCGACAGCAAGGATTTGATAGGTGAAGATACGGCGTCATCCGTAATAGATGGAACGGAAATATACTTGCCTTTATCAGATTTGATTGACTACGAAAAAGAAACAGAAAGACTTGAAAAGGAAAAATCAAAACTCGAAGGGGAGCTTCAAAGGGTTTATAACAAGCTTAATAATGAAAAATTTATGAGCAAGGCTCCTGAAAATGTAGTTGATGAAGAAAAAGAAAAGCTTGCAAAGTATCAGTCCATGATGGATAAGGTTACGGAAAGACTGGAGCAATTAAGGAAAAAATAAAAAAGCAAAAGCGGAAGTGCAAACCTTAGACTTCCGCTTTTAAGTGAAATTTTTAGTATTCATATACTGTTAATCCTCTTCTTTTCTTAATCCTCTTTCGTGCATTTC
>DHUT01000100.1:117867-148875 GCA_002409285.1 Firmicutes bacterium UBA5227
GAATCTTTAATTTCTTTCATTGTCATATTCATAAGTACCTCCGTGATTTCATTTGATAATGTATTATACCATGTAAAATGCAATTTGTAAATAGTTAAATGCAAAAAACATAAAAAATTTTCCGTGAAAACAATTGCTTTTGCAATTTAACATTTTAATCACTCAAAAAACGCTGATACATATCAAAGCAATTAAAAGTAAATATTGGCAAAAATGCAGGCAAGCTTGTAAAAGTTTCAAACAGGCTTCATCACTAATTTGTTCGCTCCCTTACGTTCGCACAAATCTGAAAAACAGGGTTAGGGCTATGGCAGACTCTGAAAAACAGGGTTAGGGCTATGGCAGGCTCTGAAAAACTGGGTTAGGGCTATAAAAAAAACAGGAACACAGTTTAACTGTGTTCCTAAAATTACTTTACTTTGCTTAAATTAATTATTGAATAATGGCCAGGACAACAAAGTTTAACAGGAACAATAATGTTGAAACCTTCAATATAGGATGAACTTCTTTGAATTGTCCTTTGCAAATTTTAACTATGCAGTAGAAAATGAAACCTGCTGCAATTCCGTAAGAAATGCTGTAACCTAATCCCATGAACACTGATGAAAAGAATGCTGGTATTGCTTCTTCCAAGTCTTCCCAATTAATTTTTGTAAATGATGACATCATCATGACGCCCACTATAATCAGTACGGGTGATGTTGCTGCCGAAGGAACTATTCCTGCGATAGGTGCAATTAAAATGCAGGCAAGGAACAAAAGTGCTGTTACCACACTTGTTAAGCCTGTACGTCCTCCGGCGCCTATTCCGGCGGCGCTTTCAACATATGTTGTTGTATTTGAAGTTCCGAATACTGCTCCTATTGATGTAGCTATTGCATCTGCAAATAAGGCTTTATCCATTTTAGATTTGAAGCCCGTGCTTGTTTCAAGAGCTTTCTGGTCTTCCTCGCTGAAAATTCCGCTTCTTCTGCCTGTACCTATAAATGTTCCTATCGTATCAAATGTATCTGATAAGCTGAATGCAAATATAGTCATTAAAACAAGAGGAATACGTGAAGGGTCGGAAAATAACGACTGCATTCCGTTAGAACCAAAGGCTGCACCAAAGGTTATACCAAGTTCAGAAAATGCTGTTTTCCAGCCTTGAGAGCTTAGTGAAACATTAGAAATGTCCACAACTCCGAACGGAATTCCAATTAAAGTTGTAGCTACAATACTTATTAGAACAGCACCTCTGACATTCTTTATAAGGAGAATAACTAACAATACCAATCCTATTAAAGCAAGCTGTGTTGCAGGGTTTGTAAAATTTACAAGAGCAGGGACAATACCGCCGCTGGTAACAACGGAAAAAATACCATTGTAGGTTGCATCTGCTACAAAAGGTTGGTTATTTATTGAAAGTATATTTGTATTGTCAGAAGTAAACTGAATTATGTTTGCTCCCTTAAGTCCAATGTAAGCTATAAAAATCCCTATTCCTCCGCTGATTGCATTCTGCAGGCTTTCAGGGATTGCTTTAATTATACTTTTTCTGATTTTAGTAACTGTAATGAATATGTTTAAGAGACCGCATATAAATACCAGTGCCAGCGCCTGTTCCCAAGAGAAACCAAGTGCAAAAACAACAGTATATGTGAAAAATGCATTAAGCCCCATTCCGGGAGCTTGTGCGTAAGGGACATTCGCAAACAGTCCCATTACAAGAGTTCCTATTGCCGCTGATATAATTGTGGCTAAAAATACTGCCTGAGACGGCATCCCAGTAGCTGATAAAATTGACGGATTGACAAATATAATATAAGACATAGCAAAGAAAGTAGTAAATCCGGCCATTATTTCTGTTGACACATTTGTGCCGTTTTCTTTAAGTTTAAAAAATTTTTCCATCATTCCTCCTTGTATTATAAAAGTTAAAATTATAAATATTAATCCTTTGTTTACTATCTCCAACTTTAATATTAATATAAAGCTAAAAGAAATAAAAAAACGAATAGAAACCTATTCGCATCATAATTGGATAAAGTAATACAAATCAATAGTCAAACAATTTAAGGCTGTTTGGTAGAAACTTTGGAACCATATTATCCATATTATATTGATGCGCTAATATTTAATTTTTACCTTTGTATTATAGCTTAATTTAGGACAAGAGGCAATACATTTTACAAATATATTTTGGAAAAACGTGACCATCGTGAAATGTTTCAGGCGGTCAGACAATCATTCATATCTTAATGCATCAACAGGTCTTAATTTAGATGCTTTATTTGCAGGGTACAATCCAAAGAATACTCCGACTGCCAGAGAAAATATGAATGCTGCTAAAATAACGGGTAAATTTATATTATAGGTTATGCCCATCATATTGCTTACAAAATACGAAACCAGCATACCTGCAACAGAACCTAATATACCTCCCACTCCGCTTATTACCGAGGACTCAATCAGAAACTGTATTAGAATATTGCTTCTTCCGGCTCCTATAGCCTTACGTATACCTATTTCCCTTGTTCTTTCAGTCACCGTGACAAGCATGATATTCATTATGCCTATTCCTCCCACAAGAAGGGAAATACCTGCTATTCCCCCCAGCATTGCCGTAAGCATCGCCGTGGTTTCACTCAGCACCTCCAGCATTTCATCCTGACTGAACACATTATAATAATTCTCATCGCCAAAATAATCAAAAAGATAATTTTCAATATTTTTCTTTGCAATAGAAGACTCTTCTGCGGAATTAGCCTGTACTGTTATGCTGCTAACCTGATTTATGCTATTTTGCCTCATCAGAGAGGTTACAGGGACTATTACTATATCGTTGCTGTCTCCTGTGGAAGAACTGCTTTTTTCCTTCAGGGTTCCCACAACAGCATATTTTTCACCACCTATAGATATGTTTTTCCCAATAGGGTTATCCCGGTTGAACAAGTCTTCTGTTGTTGATGATCCAATTTCACAGCTATTTCGAATTCAATATCGGAGCTTTCAATTGCTGCTATTATATCTCCATTTTTTATGTATAACCCCTTTTTAGCATCAACTGATTTTATTTTTCCGCTTACTTTTGATGTTACATCTTTCTCCATAACATCAATTATTGTTCCGTTTTCTATTGCCTGATATGTGCCCTGCAAGTTGCTGATGGAGACCTGTGCTAAATCACCTACACTGAATCCTCCGGGGTTTCTGATTTTAACAGTTACAAGATATCCGAATATTCCTCCTCCCATTTGAACAGGCGTGCTGTTTTTTTCGGTGATGCTTCCTTCGCATGTTTCAAAGGATTTTGGCATAAATACTGAAGCTGTATCACCAACAGAAATATTTTCATACTGTTCCTTTGTAAAATATACTTCTATGTAGGAATTGTCAGTATCCTTTATTGTGGCTATTGATGAACCGCTGTTTATGTTATCACCTGTTTCAATTTTCACATCTGACAGAATTCCAGAAATGGGTGAGTAGATATTTAAATTTTCCCTGTTTTCATACAGCTCATTTAATTCTCTTTGAAGTTTTTCAATATTCAGATTGATATCGTTTAGTTTTGTGCTGACATCATCGGATGTATCGGATTTTAATGATATTAAAACCTGATTTGCTTTAACCGAATCTCCCTCGGTAACATAGACGGTATCAACTGTGCCGTCAATTTCTGATTTTACCGACCTCTTATCAACCGGATTAACAGTTCCGCTTTCTGATACAGAAATGGTTATGTCTCCTCTTGCAACAGTGTGCTGTACTTCGTTTGAAGAGACTTCATTTGCGGAGCTGACAGTTGCTTTTTGCCTAAAATATATGAATGCAAAAGCAGCACCGGCAACAATTAATACAGTTGTTAATACCTTTATTTTTTTAATTTTCATATATTATTCCTTTCTTTAAAATTAAATTGTATATGTATCATTGATATGTTACTTCTGTAATGTGATAAAAATGTGTTAAAAGCAAATAAAAAAACTGCCTCTTAATTAAGAGACAGTCAAAGTTAATTAACCTTAGTCAAATGTTTTTCAAACATATTAAGCTGTTGCCCTGTAACGTTGTCTTAGTTAGTAAACATTTGTGTCCAGTAAGGTGTTCCGTTAGAATTGATAACGTAACCAACACCTATCTTTGAATAGTTGGATGAAAGGATATTGGCTCTGTGTCCTGATGAATTCATCCATGCTGTTACTACTGATTCGGGTGTTCTTTGACCAGAGGCAATGTTTTCACCCCATGCTGACCATTTTATGCCGAATTGGCTCAGCATATTTCCTGCACTTCCGTATGTTGGAGACTGA
The DNA here is from genome assembly GCA_002409285.1 of Firmicutes bacterium UBA5227. Classification (GTDB taxonomy): domain Bacteria; phylum Bacillota; class Clostridia; order Tissierellales; family Sedimentibacteraceae; genus Sedimentibacter. The sequence continues at coordinate 122,163 of DHUT01000100.1, forward strand.
TGTGCAAAATAGTTGTTGTCCGCCATATCCTTGGATTTAAGTCTTGCAACATTCGAAATTGCTGAATCCAGTTTAAGTGCAGGCAATCCTTCCTTTTCTCTTTCTACGTTTACAAGTTCTGCTACTTTTTGTTCATATGACGAAACTGCTGTGTTTGCATTGCTATTTGTTTCGGGTTTTTGTATTGCCGGTGCTTCAGGCTCTTGTGCAGCTGTGTCTTCAGGCTGAGTTGCATCGGGCTTTGTATGTACCGGATATGCAGTATTTGGATATTTATCCTTTTCTGCAGGCTTCTGTTTATTATTCAACAAGGCATTGCAGTCAATTGAATTTAAGTCTACAGTCTTACCATTTACAGTAACCTTGTAATTTGTATTCGAGTTGGTAAATTTACTTGAATAACTTTTCAATAAGTTGCTGAAATCATATTTTGATGTGCTTGTGCAAGCTTTTTCCGCAGCGAAGGCAGTTGTTGATGAAATTGCCAGTGCTGCTGTTAATGATAATGCTAATACTTTTTTCTTCATAATGTACTCCTATTTAGTCTTTAGATTTTTGAGAAGCGGATCTACCTACTTCTTTGGAAATTTTAGAACTTGTTAATGAGTTTTTCGTCATGAAGAGATTATAGCACCTAAGGGGCATCAATAAAACGCACAATAATTTGTCCAAATGACAAATGTGTCAAGAATATTACAGCATCTTGAAAAAAAAAAAGAATAATACAATATTATTACAGATATCACGTACTAAGACAAAAACACTTAAGAAATACTTAATTAGGTTGGAATCAATTATAAACAGCATCCATTATTTACATACATAAACGAATGAGACAAATGAGAATAAATTCTTGACATTGATAACAATTTATATTATCATCCTTTTATAATATACTATCATGACATTGAAGGAAGATAAGTAACAATTTGGTTACAAAACAGAGAGTAGGTCGGCGGGTGAAAGATCTTCAGCACAAAATGTGAAATACACTTCCGGAGTTACTGTGGGAAACCATGGCGGAGACCGACCGATAAAGCGGAGCAGAGACAATTAAATTGTGAATTAAGGTGGTACCACGGGGTTATCTCGTCCTTTCGGACAGGTAACCTTTTATTATTATTTAAATTGAAAACGGAGGGAATTATGAAACAGGGAAATGTCTTTGACGTATTGAAAGAAAGAGGCTATTTAGAGCAATGTACTCATGAAGAAGAAATAAGAGAGCTATTGGGCAGGGAATCAGTTACATTTTATATAGGATTTGACCCTACAGCAGACAGCCTTCACATAGGTCATTTTATACAGATAATGGTTATGTCCATAATGCAGCAATATGGGCACAGACCTATAGCTTTGCTGGGTGGCGGAACTACAATGATTGGAGATCCAAGCGACAGAACCGGGATGCGTTCCATAATGACACAGGAAACAATTGCTCAAAATGCAGAAAACTTTAAGAGGGTATTTGAGAAATTCATTGATTTTACAGATGATAAGGCTATAATGGATAATAACGCAAACTGGTTACTTCCATTAAACTTTCTGGACTTTATGAGAGAAGTTGGCGTTCATTTTTCTGTCAACAGAATGTTGGCGGCAGAATGTTATAAAAACAGGATGGAGCAGGGGCTTACGTTCTTTGAATTTGGCTACATGCTCATGCAAAGCTACGACTTTTACATGTTAAATCAGAAATATAACTGCAAGATGCAGTTAGGTGGCAACGATCAGTGGTCAAATATCATAGGAGGAGTGGAACTTACAAAGAAAAAAGCCGGAAATCAGGTTTATGGAATGACATTTGCCCTGCTGACCAACAGTGAAGGGAAAAAGATGGGAAAGACTGAAAAAGGAGCGTTGTGGCTGGATAGGAATAAAACATCCCCCTATGAATTTTATCAGTACTGGAGAAATATTGATGATGCTGATGTTGAAAAGTGTCTGGCACTTCTCACATTTCTGCCTATGGATGAAGTAAGACGGCTTGGAAGTCTAAAAGATGCGGAAATAAACAAGGCAAAGGAAGTTCTTGCCTATGAGGTTACGAAGCTTATTCATTCCGAAGAGGATGCCATAAAAGCTCAGGAAGCTGCAAGAGCATTATTTGGTGCAGGAACCGATTCTGAAAATATGCCAACTACAGAATTGACAAGAGCTGAACTAAGAGAAGGGATGACAGTTATCGACCTTATGGTAAAAGCTGGATTAATTAAGAGCAAAAGCGAAGGAAGAAGATTGATCGAACAATCGGGAGTAATGGTCAATGACAAGGTTGTAGAGGATGTAAGCGCAGCAGTATACGAAAAGGATTTTGAAGAGGGAAAACTGATAATTAAAAAAGGAAAAAAAGTATACAAAAAAATTAAATTAAGTTAATATAACGATTTATGTATTTTTATCGGTTTACAATCAGTGTTTATTATGATATAATGTTTGTTAGAAAAGTAGCAAACAATCGTGCTTTTCATTTTTAATATTATTGTGATGAACTATTGTCACAGAAGACAAACACAGGAGGACAAAATGAAAGTAAAAAAAACACTGAGCCTGCTTCTTGCAGTGATTATGCTGGTTTCTTTTACAGCATGCGGTAATGGTAATAATAATACTCCGGATGCAGGTGAACCTGAAACTACTGATGTAAACAGTGAATATGGTGAAAATGGAGTATACGGGGGAAAAGGAAGCGGTTATGGTGGAGAACTGAATTTAAATGTTACATTTGAAGACGGTAAAATCACAGATATGGAATTAGGAGATAATCATGAATCTTCACCTGTAATTACAAGAGCTTTTCCGGTTATCAGGGAGCGTATTATTGAAGCACAGTCTCCGATTGTGGACAGCGTAAGCAGTGCTACGTACAGTTCTTTTGCAGTTAAAACTGCAGTAGCAGAAGCTGCTAAAGCCTATGGGATGGATTTTGGTACAATTACGATGGAAACTTCCGCTCCTGCACAGGACGTAGTTGAGGCTCCTGCCGTAGATACTGATCTGGTAATAGTCGGAGGAGGACCTGCGGGACTTTCTGCAGCAATTTCAGCAAAGGAAAATGGTGTTGAAAATGTAATTGTTGTTGAAAAATTAGATATATTAAGCGGCAACGGAAAATTTGATATGAACTTTTTTGATATTGCAAACACAGAAGCTCAGAAAGCAAACGGAATTGAGGATTCTGCGGATAAGTTCTTTGCAGATAAACAGGGCAAGGTTAACGACTCTGACGAACGTCTGCGTGTATGGTCTGATGGTGCAGCTTCTGTTGACCAATGGTTGAGAGGCATGGGTGTTGAACTGAACTATAACTATGGCGGAAGGAATCATATGGCTGAAGCGGATCAGTATGCCGGTGAGGTTGTACAGAACGGACTTGAGGCAAAGATTAAAGAGCTTGGAGTAGATGTTCGAACAGGCACTAAGGGTATTGATCTGATTACCGATGAAGATGGAGTGGTAAAAGGTGTAAAGGTTGAAAGCAGAACTGAAAAATATGATATTAATGCCGATGCTGTAATAATGGCAACAGGTGGTTTCTGCTACAACAAGGAGCTGATAGAACAATATGTTCCCGGAGCTGAAATTATCAACACTTCCAACTCCATAGGAGCTACAGGTGATTTTATTCCGGTATTCATTGATAAAGGATACAAAATGGCAGATATGGATGTCCTGTCAATATTTAAAATGATCAATGTTCCTAATAGAGAGCTTACAGGTGGTGGAGACGGCTTCCTCCTTGTAAACAAAGAAGGTAAGAGGTTCGTTGATGAATCTTCTTCAGGTTTGGATTATGCTTATAAATTGTTGGAGCAGCCGGATGGAGAGGTTTACTACATTTATGACCAGAGATTGTTAGATTCAACTTACAGACTGCAAAAACATAACAAGCTTGGATATCACAAAAAAGCAGATACTCTCGAGGATCTTGCAGACCAGTTGGGAATTCCAGCAGAGAATCTTGTAGCTGAAGTAGAGGCCTATAACGCTGCAGTAAACGGAGAAGGTAAGGATGAATTCAGAGATGAACCCTTTACAGAACCGTTTGATATGAACGGACCTTTCTATGGGGCAAGAGTTGAGCCTGCAATTCACATGACTAAGGGTGGAGTTGTAGCGAATGAAAGTGCTCAGATTCTCACAGAAGCAGGAGAGCCTGTTCCAAACTTATATGGAGCAGGAGAAGTGACTGCAACATCAGCAGCATTTGCCGGGTCGGTAATATGGGGCAGAGTAGCCGGAGAACAGGCAGCTGCACAAATTACAGGTAATACTGCAGAATAATTTAAAAAAGAAAGGGCTGATGGATTTTTATCCAACAGCCCTTTGCAGTCTGTGTTAATGTTTTTAAAGCAGCTACAGCATGAACATTCTTGCAGCCATCATTTCCTGAATGTTTTTTCCTGTAAAGCTTACAGTGCAGTCATCAATCTGTTTTGCCCCGGGATAGTAGGACGACCTCAGGGCGTGTACACATTCTTTAAAGTTAATCTCCATTTCAAATTTTTCAGGAGAAACAATGTGGCATTCATTCAGCTTTGAAAAGCCTGTTTTTATTCTCTCTTTAATTAATTTACAGGCGTCGTCAGGATTGATGTTAAATGTTGCTTCGCCCCAACCTTTCTTTACTCCACAGGACTGAATGTTTGGAACAATTTCCTTTGCATGTTCACAAAGTTGTTCGTCTCCGCTTACAAATATTACAGGTACACCATAATAAGCTGCCACATATGCATTCATGTCAAATTCAGCTATTTTCCTGCCGTTTATTTTTACATAATTATTTCCCCTGTTCATAGTATGAGATAAGGGATTTCCGTTAAATCCTGCTCCACTGTGGTATCCTATAAAAATAGCTGCATCGAAGCTTTCGTCAATACCTGCCATCATGGATTCCGGGGTACAGGTCCAGCCTCTGATAAGTGTAACGCCCTTTGGCAACTGGTCGGAAACGATATTTCTTGCCGAGTCGTGTGCGTCTTTAACATAAATTTCTGTTGCACCACATTCAATAGCAGCTTCACAGGCGCTGATAACCTCTTTTGTCATCTGCTTTGCTGCCATGGGGTGCTCTATGTTTCCCAATTCTGTTTCTTCCCATGCTGTCACATTTGTTATTCCTTCAATGTCTGCACTGATATAGACTTTCATAAAAACCTCCTGTTAAAAATTTTTCTATAATTAGTGTCAAAAGCTTAGAAGTTAGACATATTCAGTATGTCCAACTTTGCTAAAATAAGCTTTTGACCAATATTTATCTTTCTATCTTAAAGGTAACGGATTTGCTGTCTGTATCCATAATACATTCAGCTCCCATAGGAAGATTAATCATAGGAAAACTGTGGCCTGACTGAATGTTGTACATTACGGGAATGTTCAAACCATCTGTTGCATCCATTACGCTTTGTACAATGGTATAATCCTCTTCGTCCACCTCGCATCTTGCAAATTGTCCCAGGATAATTCCTCTTGCTCCGTCAAATTTTCCGGCATTTCTTAACTGGTAGATGTGGCGGTCAAGGTTTCCTATATGTTCTCCTATTTCTTCTATAAATATAATTTTATCTTTTGTATCCATTTCAATGGATGTTCCCAAAGAGGCACACATTACCGTCAGGTTTCCCCCGATCATAATTCCGCTTGCCTTACCCTCTCTTGCAACACCGACCTCGAAATTAGCCGGGGATTTATAGATATATTCATCATCTGAATTTAATGCTGCAAAGAAAGCCTCCTTGCTTTCATCGTCAAAGTTGTCAACTATATTTGATGATACCATAGGACCATGGAACGTTACAAGATCACATTTTTGATTAAATAAGAAATGCAGGCTTGTGATATCACTGTAACCCACAAATATTTTTTTGTTATTTCTGATAATGTCTAAATCAATGTATTCAATAATGCGGTTTGCTCCATCACCGCCACGGATGCAGAAAATTGCGTCCACTTCAGGATCGGCAAACATCTTATTAATCCACTGACCTCTTATTTTTTCGTCTCCTGCCATAAATCCGCCCTTTGATGCGGCTATATTATCGGACATTTTTACCTTGTAGCCTAAAGATTCAATAACATTTTTGCACTGTTCTTCTCTTTCTTCGGAAATTGGTGAGCTGGGACTTACAAGACCGATTACTGCTCCCTTTTTTAATTTGTTTGGATATTTCATATTAAATGCCACCTTTTTATTTATTTTAGTACCACATTAAATTAACAACAATCGCAGCTAAGACAAATGAAGCTATATCTGCCGTCAATCCGGCTATAACTGCCTGTCTTGAATTTGTTATACCTACAGCACCAAAGTATACGGCAAGTACATAGAAGGTTGTTTCTTCTGAACCCATTGCAACGGATGCTATTCTACCTATTTGTGAAGTAGTTCCGTATTGTGCAAGCAGTTCCGCACACATAGCCTGAGCTCCGCTTCCTGAGAATGAACGCATAATTCCCATAGGAAGTACCTCTCCGGGTATTCCTATCATGGAGGTCAGAGGACTTAATGCTGAAACCAGCCAGTCCATGGCTCCGGATGCCCTGAACATACCTATTGCGCAAAGCATTGCAACCATGTAAGGTATAATCATGATTGCAGTATCGAAACCTTCCTTAGCTCCATCTACAAAAGAACTGTATACAGGGACCTTTTTAATTAGAGCATATAGCGGTATTACAAAAACAACAATTGGAACAGTGTAAAGTGATAAAAAATTTAATATTGCAGACATATTTTCCTCCTCGATTTAAAGTTTAAGCGGGTCATTTCCGATATATTCTTCGTTGATTTTCAACTGACCTGCTGCTCTGTCTCTTTCAATCAGATAATTGTAATCGAAAGCTTTCAGTTTGCCTAATAATTTTGTCATAATAACACAAACGGTAGCACCTAAAATTGTAACCAATATTGTTGGACCTACAATTTCGGCCGCCCCTTCTGTCTGTACAGCCGAACGTAGCGCTATAGTTGTTGTGGGGAGCAGACATATAGATGATGTGGATATTGCCATTATCATACACTGAGCATCCGTTGCTATATTTTTTGTTTTGTTCAATGTTTGAAGTTCCTGCAGGGCTTTAATTCCCATAGGTGTGCAGACATTTCCCAGACCCATTATGCTTGCTGCAACATACATTGCAATTGCGGAGTTTGCAGGGTGTTCCGGTGGAATGCCGGGGAAAAGGTGCTTCATTATGGGTGCCAGAGCACGTCCTAATTTGTCGCATAAACCTGCTTCGTCCATAACCTTCATAAGTCCGGAAAAGAATGCCATAACTCCTATAAGTCCTAATGCTATTTCTACGGCAGTGTCAGCAAAGGAAAAAAGATTATCCTGAACGGCTGATATAGAACCCGTAAAAATGCCGGCGATTACTGAAATACCTATCATAATCACCCAAATATAATTCATCATAAAGTATTACCTCCAATAAATTTTTGTTTCTATATTTCCTATGCAAATAAGATGCCAACAATTAAATTTATTTTAGTTAAAAAGATCTCATAATTTATTAAATAATGTTCATATAAAAACGTTGCTTGCCACAGATGAAAATCTTATTAAATGGCTACTAATGATTTTAAACCTAATTAATCCTATTACATGGCATTAATTAACGGCATATCTTTGTGTATTAGATTATCTTTATCATTGACGTATTACTTAAGTTGTTATAAAATGCATTTCATAAACCGATATAAATGGAGATAAAGAATGAAAAGAATTAATTATATTTTTACTGACAAGGCAAAATTTCTCTTATACTTGATGACTATGGCTTATTTTGCTTTAAGGCTTATCATTTCAATTCAGATAAAAATATACAATATTGAAGGCTATGAAGTATATTTATTACCTACAATATTGTATTATCTTGTAATTTTCATGGTAGTTACAGGTGTATTCTGGTGTTTTAAATTTTTTTACACAATTTACGATGATGAAAAAATTACTTATTACAATCGTATAATGAGAAGAGAAGTTACTGTTAAATTTACCGATATAAAATATGTTATTTTTGGTAAAAATGGAGTAAAACTTTATAGAGAGTTAAATCCATCTTCTAATGAAAGTGCAGATTTATTTATTCCGTTTTTTAGATTTGGAATAATTGATGCAATATCAATAAACGAACTATTTGAAAAATTAATTAATACAGAGCATATAAAGGTGGAGAAGGCATTCAAAGTTCTTCCGGGGTATACTAAAAAGTGGCGAATTGTTTCTATGATGTATTCTCTTTTGGCATTTTCAGTATTAATTTTGTGTATCACGCCTTTAAGAACGGTTATGGTTCTTTTTGCGGCATATAAATAGGAATGTGGATTTTTATCCGTTTATTGGTAAAGAGACTGTGAAGCAGCTTCCGTTGTCGGGTGCACTTTCAACTGTTATTTTCCCATTGCAAAGCTGAAGAATCCTTTTTACCAGCGACAGTCCAAGACCACTTCCTTCCGTGACTCTTGAATCATCAGCCTGATAAAATTTGTCAAATATATGCTTTTTTACCTCTGCATCCATTCCAACTCCTTTGTCAGATATAGATACCTCTGCATAGTTATCGTTTGACCTTAGTGTTACCCCAATGTTAGAGCCTTCCGGACTGAATTTGACAGCATTGCTCAACAGGTTAATCCACACATGGTTTATCATTTCTTCATTTGCGGTAATTTTCACAGGTTCAAGGCTGATTTTTAGATTTAAGCATTTTTTTTCCAATTGAGGCTCTAAAAGCAGGATTGCCGTGCGGATCTGCTCGTCTAAAAAGTAGTCAGCCTTTTCTAAAAGATTTTCCGTGTTTTCAAGATTGGATAGAAGCATGATATTGTTGGACATATTCATCAGACGCTCAGTTTCCGATATGATAATATCTAAGTATTCCTCTTGCTGCTGTTCTGTCAGTGTTTTTTTCTTAAGTCGCCTTGCAAAGCCTCTGATGGAGACTATCGGTGTTTTGAATTCATGTGAAATATTTCTTATAAAGTCACTGTGGAGTTTTTCAATACCTGCAAGTTCCGTTGTCATCTCGTTAAAGCTAATAGCCAGACGGTTCATTTCACTGGAACCGCTGACTGGCACCTTAATGTTAAAGTTTCCCTCGGCAACTTCTTTTGTGGCTGCTACTAAATCATGAAGAGGGTGCAGAAAATGGTTACCTGCGATGATTGCTAAAACAGTTCCGATGAATAAGCTGACCAACAGCAGAAATAATAATATTGTAGGGAACCATTTTTCAGACAAAGGAGGCAGAATCCCAGCGTTTATAAGAAGATAAGCGATACCGTCTGATACTAAGATGCTGACAAGTAGAATAATAAATACAAAGAGGACAAGAAACAATAGTGTAGTAAGCCTATTTTTTTTAATTTTATACATTTTTTTATCTGTCATCTTTTTTCACCGCTTTATAACCTAAACCTCGAACTGTCACGATGTCAAACTCCGGCCATCTTCCAAAGCGTTCTCGCAGTCTGCCTATATGCACGCTTACAGTGTGTTCATCCGTTTTGGAGTCATATCCCCAGATTTCATCCATAAGTTGTCTCCGGGTAAAAATGGTGTCAGGGTAACTGAGCAGCTTGTACAGAAGCATAAACTCTTTTTGAGGAAGAGTAAAGAACTCTGATTTGCGTCTTACGGTCAACGAGTCATAATTCAGGATTACTTTTCCTATGACGATTTTCCGGTCATTCACAATTTTTGCCCTTCGCAAAAGGGCCTTAACTCGCAGGACCAGTTCCTCCTCGTCAACAGGTTTTACCATATAATCGTCTGCACCTACAAGAAATCCCTTGCGCTTATCCTTAATTGTTTCTTTTGCTGTCATCATTAATATGGGAAAAGAAAATCCGGCATCCCGGATCATCTCCGTAAGATTATAGCCATCTATTCCGGGCAGCATGATGTCAGTTATCATTAAATCAATGTGTTGGCGTTCTAAAATATCAAGGGCTTCCTGGGAACTTTGAGCCAACACCGGAGTGTAGCGTTCATCCAGTAAAATATCCTCAATCAGCTTTCTGGTGTGGAAATCATCTTCGACTACAAGTATGTTAAACATGGCAATCACTCCTTTTATGTAAATGTATTTTAGAAAGTTCAACTGAACTTCAACTATATTGTATTCTCAGTTGAACTTTGCTTGATATTAATATTATATCATATATATATACAATATGTAAAGAAACAGCCGTCAGTAAATAATACGTAATCATAACAGCGGATAAAGGTGTATGTTGACCACGTATTGTAGGCTCTGTTTCTGTGAAGTCCGAGGATTCAGGTTTGTGGCACTGGATTCTTGCGTTTGGCATTCTTGGAACAGCTTTAGGATTTCTGCTTTTGTTCTCACCGATTCTTTCTGAAATTATAATATCTTATTCAATAGCTTTTATGTTAATTTTTTACGGATTCAATAACATGATTATCTTTTTTCGTTTAAAGAAAATTGGGAATCATATTAAGGATTATTTTGGTAAATTGTCATGAACAAGGAGGATGCTATCTTGAGTAAGCAGCACAGGAAGGATAAGAAGTCCGGAGACAATAAATCTCTGCGTGCTTTCGCTTATGTCTCTCAGATTGGAACTACTATGGCGGCATCATTATTGGTCGGGGTCGTGTCGGGAAAGTTTCTGGACAGCCTGCTTGGTACGAAGCCCTGGCTTTTGCTCGTTTTTTCACTGTTGGGTGTGGGTGCAGCAATCAAATCTTTATTTGATATATCCAAAAAGTAACAAGCTAAAAATTTAGTATGGAGTTGAGAACTATGAAATTGTCTGATTTGACTAAGAGAATGATTGTTTCAATATCAATTATAGCATTGATATGCATTTTCGGTTCAGCAATCTATTACCGTTCTATGGATTTTCTTCCTTTTATGTACGGAGTCTTTATAGGCTCTTTGGTCAGTATCGTTAAAGTCTTTCTTCTGGAACATGCGGTGGACAAAGCAATTACCATGGAACAGAAACACGCCGGAAACTATGTTGGTATCCAGCACATGTTAAGGCTTCTGCTTTCCGGAGCTGTGTTAGTTTTAGGAGCTCTTGTGCCGCAGATTAGTTTATGGGGTGTTGCAGCCGGCGTTCTGACTTTTCAGCTTGCCACATATAGCTTAAAATTCAGTTCAAAATGGTAAGATTATAATTTTTAACAGGAGGTGTAGTCTATGGGCTTAGAGGTAGATAATCTCTGGGTTGTAAATATTGCAGGCATTGAAGTATGGATAACAGAAACAATTTTTAATACGTGGATCATTATGTCGATTCTTATTGTGCTTGCAGTTATAATACGCATCAAGCTTCGAAGTTTTAAAATCGTCCCGAAAGGTCTTCAGAACGCAGCAGAAGCTGTTGTCGAAACATTCGATAACTTTGTAGTCAATACTTTAGGTGAAGGAATCTCATATATAGCGCCTTGGTTTTTTATGGTTTTTGTGTTTATACTATCTTCTTGTCTGTTCAGTGTCTTTGGGCTTCGTGCACCAACAGCAGACTGGGCAACAACTTTTGCGCTGGCATTTGCTACTTTCGTAATTATGATTTTCATGGGATTTAAACAGCGTAAAGGTAAATACTTGAAAGCTTTTTTCGAGCCAAATGTAATATTTTTTCCGCTGAATTTGATTGGAGAGATAGCTAAACCGATTTCTCTGAGTTTTCGACTCTTTGGGAATATGCTTTCCGGTACGATTATTTTGACACTTTATTATTCACTGACACCGTTATTAGTCCAGATTGGTATTCCTGCATTGCTTCATGCATTTTTTGATGTAATATTCGGGGCATTGCAAACTTATATATTTGTTATTATAAGCCTTATGTATGTTAAAGGCGCAGTGGAATAATTCACTGTAAATTTATTACAAAAAAAGATTGGAGGAACTATTATGCAAGATCCATTAGCATTTGTCATTGGTATAGCGCACATTGCAGCTGCGTTAGCATTACTTAACGGAGTAACCACCACATTCGGGCAGGCAAAAATCGCCGCCCAGGCCATCGAATCTATGGCCAGACAGCCTGAAGCCGCTGATTCGATTCGAAGCACCATGTTTGTCGGCTTGGCTATGGGTGAGACATCCGGTATTTACGGCCTTTTGATTGCCATCATCATGCTCTTTGCCAATCCGCTGGTAGATATTTTACTTAACTACCTTGGTTAAAAGAGTATATAAGACAGGAGAAAGGAGGTCGCAAAAACATTGTATAATGAGATAATGCTTGTGTCTAAGGTTGTACCTGAAGGTCGTGTTTTTGCTATGGATACGCAGACTTTGATCAGCATTGGCATCCAATTGTTTAATGGGATTATTCTGTTTGCAGTATTGGGATTTATTCTTTACAAACCGCTCAAGAATTTTATGCAGAAACGTACAGAAAGGATTCAGAGTCAGATTGACGACACAGATGAGAAAATGGCCGAAGCACAAGAACTTATGGCAAAGTATGACAGAAAAATAAATGATATAGACAAAGAACGTATGAAGGTTCTTGAAGATGCACGGCTTAAAGCTGAAAATGAAAGAAAAATAATTTTAGAAGAAGCCATGAAAGAGGCAGATGAAATTAAAAGACGCTCGTCAGAGAGTGCACTTTCAGATCAGAAACGTCTCCAGGAGGAAGCACGGATTTATATCATTGATCTTGCCTCTCTTATGGCTGAAAAGTATATTGATCAAGCCATTGATCCAAAGACTCAGGATAAGATTTTTGAGGAAACTTTAGCTCAGATGGAGGGTGCGAAATGGCAAGACTAAAAGATCGTTACGCTGTAGAACTTTTGGGACTTTCAGAAGAAAAAGGTACCCTAAAAGAGGATTTAGAACAAGTGATCTTGATGAGGGATACTCTTGAAGATCCCAATGTGCAAGCCTTTCTTATGGATTCACATATACTGGATCCTGTTAAACACAAACTTTTCGCAGATTCATTTTCAGGGAAAATCCCCGAACATCTGCTGAAATTTCTGTATCTTATGATTCATGAGAATCAAGAATCACTGATTATCCCTGTATTAACGGAATATATAGACCGGGCAAACAGGCATCTGGGTAAAATGGAGGCAAAAGTTGTTTCTGCCAAAGCACTTACAGAAGAACAGACTGAATCTATCCGTAATGCATTATCCAGGAAATTAGATATGCCTGTTGAAATCAGGGTTTCAGTTGATCCCGGGTTAATAGGTGGTTTCTATGTCCTTGCAAACGGTCACGTTTTTGATGGTACAGTGAAGTCTGATTTGAATAATATGAAAAGAACACTTAAAGAGAGGTAGTTATGAATGCAAGTTAATACTGATGAAATCAGCAAGATGATAAAACAACAAATTGAGTCTTATTCATCCAGGCTGGATTTTTCTGAAGTCGGTGCAGTCATACAGATCGGGGACGGCATTGCACGGGTATCCGGTTTGGACAGTGCAATGAGCGGCGAGCTCCTGGAGTTTCCTAACGGGATCTACGGTATGGCGCTGAATTTGGATGAAGACAGTATCGGAGTTGTAGTTATGGGCTCTGACGTAGGTATTAAAGAAGGAGATCCTGTTAAATTAACGGGAAGAATGGCTGAAGTTCCGGTAGGAGACAGCCTGTTGGGGCGTGTCATCAATGCTCTTGGCGAACCGCTTGACGACAAGGGTGCGCTTATGGCGGATACTTACCGTAAAATAGAGAGCCCTGCGCCGAGTGTAATTATGCGTCGGGAAGTAAATCAGCCATTACAGACAGGTATTAAAGCAATTGATGCACTTGTGCCGATTGGGAAAGGTCAGAGGGAACTGATTATAGGTGACCGGGAGACAGGAAAGACCGCTATTGGTATTGATACAATTATTAACCAGAAAGGAAAAGATGTCTATTGTGTATATGTTTCAATCGGACAAAAGGTATCAACGGTTGCCCGCATTATCAAAATACTGAATCAGACCGGTGCCATGGACTACACGACAGTGGTTATGGCAAGTGCTGCTGATTCTGCATCCTTGCAGTATATTTCTCCGTACGCAGGCTGTGCAATCGCTGAAGAATGGATGCTGCAGGGAAAGGATGTTCTGATTGTTTACGATGACCTGTCCAAGCATGCGACGGCCTATCGTGCCATAAGCCTGCTTCTGCGCCGTCCGCCCGGACGTGAAGCCTATCCGGGAGATGTTTTTTATCTACATTCAAGGTTACTGGAACGTGCTGCATGTATGAGCAAAGACTATGGCGGAGGAACTTTGACAGCCCTGCCCATTGTAGAGACGCAGGAAGGTGATATCTCTGCCTACATTCCAACGAATATTATATCTATAACAGATGGACAGATTTATCTGGAAGCAGATCTTTTCAACAGCGGTATTCGTCCGGCTATTAATCCAGGCTTGTCCGTTTCAAGAGTCGGCGGTTCAGCTCAGATTCCCGCAATAAAAGAAATGGCAGGTCCACTCCGAATTGAGTTTGCTCAATACAAAGAACTGGCTGCTTTTTCGCAGTTCGGTTCTGATCTTAACCAGGATACACTGGAACGTCTGAATTATGGAGAAAGCATTATGGAGACCCTTAAACAGCCGCAATATAAACCGGTTCCGGTTGAATACCAGGTTTTGATTCTTTATGCCTTGAGCAACAAGCATATGGTAGGAATAAACTTAAGACAAATCCGCAAGTTTCAGAATGACTTCATTGATTATGTAGATAAACATGCTGCTTATATTAAAGAGGAAATCAGGAAAACCGGGAAAGTTTCTGAAGAGCTTAGGAAAGATATCAATGTGATGATCGCTGAGGTCAAAAAAGAGCATGACTACAGTTAGGAGGTATTTATGTGAGTTCGATGAGAAGTATTAAACAAAGAATTACAAATGTCCGTTCTGTAGAACAGATAATTAAGGCCATGGATATGGTTGCTTCCACAAAGCTCCATAAGGCGAGAGCGCAGTTGAACGGGGTTCGCCCCATTTACTATGAACTGAAGCGCATGACAGAAGAACTTAGCAGCACCAACAGTGCAAAATCGCATATTTTTTTTAATGAACGTGAAGTAAAGAATTCTTTGTATATAGTATTGACCAGCGACAGAGGGCTTTCCGGCAGCTATAACACTAATATTGCGTCCAAGGCTCTTGAACATATGAATCAGAAGAAAAATGAAAAAATAATCGTTGTAGGTTCAAAAGGTAACGAATATTTCAAAAGAAAAGGTAAAAATATTCTCTATTCTTTTACTGATGTAGACGATGCACAGGTGTATTACAGCAGCGAAAGAGTTGCAAAACGATTGATTGATGTCTACTTGTCCGGGAAGGTGGATGAAGTTTTTATAGCCTATACTCATTTTGAGTCGGTCTTAAGCTATGTGCCTGTGGTGGAGAAACTGCTGCCTGTGGCTACAAACCCGGCAAAGGACTCAGACTATGACGATAAGAGCTATGAACCGGACATCGACACATTTATTGACCATGTGATTCCGCTGTACCTGCATATGAACTTATTTCGGGCATATTCGGAATCCCATACCAGTGAACAGGCAGCCAGGATGGTCAATATGGATGCGGCCGGAAAGAATGCATCAGATCTCATTGAAGAATTAAATCATATGTATAACCGTAAACGTCAGGCAGATATCACACAGGAGATTAGCGAAATCGTAGGAAGTGTAAATGTTTTGAATAAAGGTGAAATAGATGAAAAATGAAAATATAGGTAAAATAATTCAAATAATAGGTGCAGTTATTGATGTTCGCTTCGAAGGTGAAGTGCCTTCTTTATATAATGCAATCGAAGTACCGTTCAATGAGGCGACAGTGGTATTGGAAGTCCTGCAACATCTTGGAAATCATACGGTGCGATGTATTTCCATGCATCCCACTGACGGACTGACCCGTGGTATGGAAGCCATGGACACGGGGTCTCCGATTATTGTGCCCGTGGGGGAAGAGGTTCTGGGCAGAATGGTAAATGTTCTGGGACATCCGATTGATAACAGACCGGCTATAGAAGCAAAAGAATATGCACCAATTCACAGAGATCCTCCGGGCCTTTCCGAACAGGCTACCAGCCCGGAGATGCTGGAGACCGGTATTAAGGCAATTGATTTGCTTTGCCCTTTCTCCAAGGGCGGTAAGATAGGCTTGTTCGGTGGTGCAGGAGTAGGAAAGACCGTTCTTATCATGGAGCTTATAGAAAGTATTGCCAAGGAACATGGCGGATATTCAGTTTTTGCAGGTGTTGGCGAACGTACCCGTGAGGGCAATGATTTATATTACGATATGAAAAATTCCGGAGTAATTGATAAAACCGCTTTAGTTTTCGGACAGATGAATGAACCTCCGGGAGTAAGGATGAGGGTGGCTCTTTCAGGCCTGACTATGGCTGAGTATTTCCGTGATAAAATGCAGCAGGATGTATTGCTTTTCATTGATAATATTTTCCGTTTTGTGCAGGCAGGTTCAGAAGTATCAGCGTTGCTGGGGCGTACGCCCAGTGCTGTGGGATATCAGCCTACCCTTGCCACGGAGATTGGTTCCCTTCAGGAACGCATTACATCGACCAAGTCCGGTTCAATCACCTCTGTGCAGGCAATTTATGTACCTGCGGATGATTTTACCGATCCGGCGACAGCTACTACATTTGCTCATCTGGATGCGGTGACAGTTTTGTCCAGATCCATTGTTGAACAAGGCATATATCCTGCAGTCGATCCGCTTAACTCCTCATCACGTATTCTGGATGCAAGCATTGTAGGGTTGGAGCATTATCGTGTTGCAAGGGCCGTTCAGAGCATCCTGCAGCGTTATAAAGATCTTCAGGATATTGTTGCGATTCTTGGTATGGATGAACTTTCTGAAGACGAAAAACAAATTGTCAACAGAGCCAGAAAGATCCAGCGCTTTTTGTCACAGCCCTTTTATGTTGCCGAGAAATTCACTTCCATACCCGGGCGTCATGTGCCTATAGATGAAACTATCCGCGGCTTCAAAGAAATTATTGAAGGAGACCATGACGATATACCGGAAGGCTACTTCCTCAATGCAGGAACTATTGATGAAGTCGTGGAAAAATACAAGAACGCAAAAGGGGATTAATATGTCAGAACAACAAACCAATTTTCCAAATGAAAAGAAGATTAACCTTAAAATAACTACTCCCCGTGGACTAAAATTCGTTGAAAAAGCCGATATGCTTATTATGCGTTGCATTGACGGCGATCTCGGTGTACTTCCCGGTCATGCTCCGGTTTCTGTTGTGCTTGGTGATGGTATTCTCCGCATTTTAAATAATGGAGTTGAAAAAAAACTTGCCTTGTTTGGGGGTATTGCCGAAATAGGCAGCAAGGATGTGAATATTTTCAGCACCATCGCCCAGCGTCCGGAAGAAATCGATCTTGAACGCGCCATAGCAGACCGTGAAAAAGCTGAAGCAGCTATGCATGAAGAATCCGAAGATTTACAGGTTCAAAGAGTACAGGTTTTGTTACGCCATTCTATGGTTCGTATTGAAGTCAGCTCACATCTTGGAGAAGCTGATTATTCTAATGACGGTGGCGATGAAATTTTATAGATACTTACCGTTATAATTATAATGTTTCTATACATTACTATGAAAATTTCCGGACGGCTTCATAGAGCTGAAAGTGCAAAACGCTATGGAACAATGAAAAGTTACATTAAATTATTTCAAATTTTTCATAATAAGAACAGATTTTACAGGCTGTACTGTATAATTTGTTCTTATTTATTTTGCCTTATGACATTGCCGTTTACTATTCACAGTCAAAAATTTTCTTATTGAACTATTAGGGCGTTCTGTTTCATAGATTATTTATATTTAATTGCAACCTTTTCTTCATTGTGTCGTCTAAATAGTTGGGAGGAGCATAAGGTGGAGGAAAGTTTATTAATAAGGAGACTGAAAAGAGGAAAAGAAGACGCATATGTGCAAGTAGTCCATGACTGCGGGAACAGGCTTCTGAAAACCTGCTGTCTTATGCTTGGGAGCAGGGAAGAAGCAGAAGATGTGGTTCAGGAAACCTTTATAAAGGTTTTTGAAAATATCGGGCAATTCAAGGGAAATTCGTCATTGTATACATGGATTTATACCATAGCTCTCAACCTGTCCAGAGACAGGCTGAAAAGAAAAAGGAATGTGCTTAGCTTTCAGGATGATCTGGATGAATGGAATGAAGATGACAATGTGGAATCCCATGTAGAAAAAAGCATTGATAGAGAAGTATTAAAAAAAGAGCTTTTCAAATTGCACCCCATGTATATGGAAGTTATGACGTTGTTTTATTTCGAAGAGCTTTCAATAAAGGAAATTTCAGCACTGCTTAATGAAAAGGAAGGGACTGTTAAAAGCAGGCTGTCAAGAGGAAGAAATATATTGAAAGAAAACCTGACTAAAGGGGGTTTATAATGGATAGCCTTGAAAAAGAAATAAAAAAAATAATGAAAGAAGAAACATCAGATATTGTGCTTTCACAAAAAGCCGCAGACAACATACTCAGTCACAGAAAAAAGAACATAAAAGAAAGAATTGACGGATTGTTAAACAGGGAAATAAAGATTCCACTGGCACCTGTAATAATCGGGTTTGCAGCCTTGTTTGCTGTTACATTGATTCCCTGGAACATATTCAATTCTCAAAGCATAAAAATAATTGACATATGTGGCTCACAGGTTATTATCTCTGAAAGCAGAGAGGTGGGAATGAAATGAAAATAAAAATTAAAGTTAGAACTCTGATTTTTTTAATATGTATTTTTGCAATAATATTTATATGGATAGTACCGGCTACGCTTTTAGGAATAGCAGATTATCTTGAAAACAGGAATTCAGATAAGGCAATCATGTTTTATGAGAAATATGCTTCATATCCTACAACATCAGGTATAGAGAGAAAGTTTACCTATGCCGTTAAACTGACAGGAGGTTTTAATAAATACACCATTTTTTCGGACGGATGGGGAGGGTTGAGTGCAAACCCGGAAAATCTGGAGAAGTCAAAGGAACTGTTTACTGAAATAATCCATTCATATTCATATAAAAAATCTGAAAAACAATTTTTTGCAGATTCCTATAAAATGCTTATGGATATTGCAATTGCCACTGGAGATACGGAAATGCTTCATGAGTGGATTTCATTCGGACAGCAATATGAGGATGGGGAAATAAAATATATTTCCCACATATATAATGGATTCCTTCTCCATGTGAATGGAGATAATGAAGCAGCAGAAAAAATAATATCTGAATATGAAGATACCGAATTTGCAGATGTTAAGCTTGATATACTGAAAATGGAGATTGCTTTTTTAAAAGAAAATTACAGTGAGGTTGAGTCGATTTCCGAAAAGATAAATAATATTGAATTGAAAACCAGAAATAAGGTGGTATTCGGTTCATCAAAATATTATGACAGAGGCTTCTGGTTAAACAGATTTGATAAAATAATCAAAGGAAATAATAAGATAAAAGGAACAGTAACCTACAAAGGTGAACCAATGCCCTTTGTAGAAGTTTATATTCAGGAACCAGGAGGTGGAGTTCGCACCAACGGAGACAGCTACGCAGCTATTACGGATGAAAAAGGAGAGTTTCAGACCATAGGATTAAAGGATGGGTTATACAGTGTAGGAATAGGTCTGGATTCCTCACTTCTAAAAGATAAGGAGCTAAGCCGTTCAGGGTATGGATTTATTAATCTTGAGGGTTCAGATGAAAATATGAATTTTGTTTTCAATGATACTATAAGTGTATATTCGCCAAAGCCGGGAGAAAAAATACCAGGAAATGAATTTGGCGTGTCCTGGGAGGAAGTGGAAGGAGCAGCTTATTATACGGTTCAGGCTGTTATTTTTTCAAATCCATATGAGAATGACGGGAACAGTGTCACAATATCCATATCAGACAAGAATGGAAATACAAATTTTACTGTAAACTATGCTGAATTTGACATAAGCAGGATGAATGAAAAATTAACAGGCCTGTCCTATGAAGGAGAGGAAGAAATATTGGGATACGAAGGAGTACTTGGAATCTTTCTGCCGGGAATAAAGTATCCAATTACTGTAAAGGCCTGCGATGAAGATGGAAATGTTATTACCGGAAGCCTTCCCATGCTGACATATTATAAGCTCATACCCAGCATTACCGCTGGAGGCAGTCTTAAAGAAGGGCAAACTCTTATTTTATCGAATAATTATCCTGGAGCAATAAAGTATTATGAAGACATTCTCACAGAAGAACCAACCAATACTGATGCACTTAAGTATCTGACAAGAATATATGGTCTTGGATGGAAAAAGGGTGAAAAAAACATAGAAAGAGCAACAGAACTGGGATTGAAATACGCTGAAATTACGGGAAGTCCACAATTACTTTTTTCGGTTCTTGATACCATGGGCAAAAATGAAATAAAAGAAAACAGGGAGTTGATTTATTCTGCCATAAAAAAAGCTGATGGAAAAATGAGTATGGAAGGCTACAGGCTGTTGGGCAGATGCTATATTGCAGATGAAAACTGGGAATGTGCCAGAGAAGCTTTCATAAAAATAGACGGATATGTACCCTATGAACTGTTTTATCTCAATTTATATTTTGGGGATTATGCAGAAGCAGCGGAAAATCTGAAAAAACTATATACATCAGAAATGACAACCAATAAAATTATAGAATCACTACGAGCTTTAGCAGATGATCCTCCTGAAGACTCCGACAGAGAAGCCCTCAACAGCTTTTTGTTAAAGCTCCTAAGGGGAGTCGAACATACTGAGGGAGAAGCCCTCTATAACCAAACAGCAAGCCAAATTAAAAATCAAAATATAAAGAAAATTTTACATGGAATTTATTTAGAAAAAAACTGGGATGTAACGTATTAGTCAAAACAAATTGTTGTCCTTTTTCATGGTTATAATTATCCCCATGCTTAATAATTAGTCATAAATTAAAAAACATATATTCAAAAATATTTCAAAATGTGCTATAATATTCACATAAACTAGCGTTTGAACGAGACTATTAATAGTTATGAAAGGGGCATATCTATGATGAGAATCGCTGTATGTGATGATGTGAATGCAATATGTACAGAGCTTGAGAATATTATTTTAGACTTTAAAGAACAAGAAGGAATTAAATTAACGGTAGATGTGTTCTATTCCGGAGAAACACTTATAGATTACATGAAACTTGACAATACCTTTGACCTCATTTTTTTAGATATAGAAATGGGCGAAATTAACGGTGTTCAGGTTGGGCGTTATTTAAGAGATGAATTGAAAGACTACATAGTTAAAATAGTGTATATTTCATCTAAGAACGGCTATGACAGGCAACTATTTGATGTACAGCCTTTCAATTTTCTGCCAAAGCCGCTGGACAGAAAAAAGGTTGGAAGCGTTATAAGGCTTGCAATGAAATATTTAGAAATAGAAAACAATATATTTTCATTTAAATCTGATGGTCACACATACAGGCTGCCTGTTAAAGATATAATTTATTTTGAAAACTATGGCAGAAAGATGAAGCTTATTTCTTCCAAAGATACTTATAAGTTTTACGGAACGGTTAATTCTGTAATGGACAAGCTCCCCAAGAGCAGATTTTTTATTCCGGAACGCTCTTACATTGTTAATTATGAAAATGTAGCAAAAATTAAAAAGAATCAGATTGAAATGTGCAACAAAGATCATATTACTATTAGCAAGCAAAGAGCCAAAGCAGTAATGGAATTTCAAATTGCATATGAGGAGGGGAAAAGAAACCTATGAGCTCATATGAAATTACATATGTGGTATCCGCTGTCTTTGGTACCTATGTTATATATAAAATGCTTAAGCTGTTTTTTGATGAGCGGAGTACAAGTAAAAAAATAGAAGTTTTTTCTTATGTTGCTTATTATTTTATTAATTTGCTTATGTTTTTTACTGTAAGAAAGCCAATTGTGCTGATGGCAGCGAATATAACTCTTTTTTTCTGTCTGTCGCTTAATTACCAGGGCTCAATAGTAAAGAAGATCTTATTTTCAATCCTGTCTTATATTATTTTAATGCTTGTAGAAACTCTGGTTGTTATTCTTACTGGGTATTTTGCAATACCTGTTTTCGGATACAGCCAATACGATTCCTCAATTGGACTGATATTTATACGGGTTCTATCCATGCTTATTGTGACAGTGCTTACAAACCTGAAAAACATAAGGAACAATATTCCTGTACCTAATTTTTATTGGTTTAGTTCGATATTTGTTTCTTTGGCATCATTGTATCAATTTGTCAGCTTCTTTGTTCATGGAAGTTTTAGTAAGCTTCAGATAACATTGTTAGTTATTTGCATTTTAGGAACAAATTTTGCCATATTGTTTTTATACGATACATTATATTTTTATTTTTCAGCTAAAACAGAAAAAATCATTTTGGAGAAGCAGAATATGGCATATAAAAAACAATTGGATTTGATGCAGCAGTCGGTAGATTCTGTAAAGATTGTAAGACATGATATCAAAAATCACATGATTTCTTTAAAAAACCTGAATTCCAACAAGGAAGACACAAAATTTAACGAATATGTGGATAACATCATTTCTTCACTCAATGCAAAAACAGTATATTCAAATTCGGAAAACGTGATTATTGACAGTATTTTAAACTATAAGCTACAAACGGTTGCAGACATGGATATGGAATTGGAGGTAGAGGTAGCTGTGCCAAAAAAAATAGAAATACCTGAATATGATATTACAATTATACTCGGTAATCTCATAGACAATGCCATCACAGCGTTAAAGCAATATGACGGAGAAAAACTTTTTTCTGTTAACATCAGCTACAGCAGGGGTAGCCTCCTAATAACCTTAATTAATTCATATAACGGAGAAATAAAAGAGAAAAACGGCAAATTTCTTACCATCAAAAATGATGAAGAAGATCACGGAGTTGGGTTGAAGAGTGTTGAAGAGGCTGTTGAAAGAAATAATGGCTATATGAAAATATCTTACGATGATAAGGAATTTAATGTTTCTGTAATATTACAGGGATAAGCTAACAAATTTACTCAATTTTCTTAATTTCAAAAAATATTGACATTTCGTTACATTAAAACATACATTTCATTACATCATCCGGCACAAGCTTAAATATTTGATATAATGTAATAAAAAACAAGAAAGAAGGTTGGATGCTTATGAAAAAGTATATGTTGAAGTTCTCAAAATGCTTAGCGGCTCTGGCTTTGATGATTACAGCCTTGAATGTTAATACGACCTGCCTGTTTGCCGCTCATCAGCCAAAGTTGCCGTCCGGAGCCAACGGGCTCCGCAAGCTATTGCTAGCCGGTGAAGTTAAAGAGAGAGTATTTAATATAACTGGTATACCTAAGCTATTAAATTATAATGGAAATGTTATTTATTTTGAGTGCAGAGATACTCTTGATAATTATACAGTGTTAAATGTTTCCTTAGAGAAAAATATTGAAGAATCCGCATTTTATCATAAAGGTTTTGCAGCAAACAAGAATTTTGGTAATATATTGAAGATATATTTACAACCAAAAGGCTCTAATGATGTTGTTATTTTGGAGTATTTTAATAGCCCATTAATAGAAGCCTTTCAGTTATCAGATTCAATAACGGGGGAATATGATGAGAATGCTGATCTGAAACTTAAATATTGGTATGGAAGGATTTTACAACCAGTTGAACGTACTCCTGACATATCTCCTCAGGCAGTAGATAACAATATTGGAACTTATCGTTATGAATATAATCATTTAGGTTCAATATACACACATTGCCTTGAAATATCAAGGAGAATAACAACAGGAAATGTAACAAGCGGAGGTTCTTACTTTATCACTAATTTATATATTAATAATAATTATGTTTTAACGGAACTTGGAAATGAAGCATCAGATTTAACATCCTTCTATGAAATTGATGATGTTGCAGTAGAAATGGCTGTTGATGCAGGTGATGGTGTAGATGCTGTAGCTATAGATGGTGATGTTTATACAAGTTCATCTATTGATGTAACAGTTTC
Source organism: Firmicutes bacterium UBA5227 (assembly GCA_002409285.1). GTDB lineage: Bacteria > Bacillota > Clostridia > Tissierellales > Sedimentibacteraceae > Sedimentibacter. Next base: position 146,182 of record DHUT01000100.1, read on the forward strand.
CTTTAATGAATTTTCTATTGGAAGTGTTGGTAGTGTTGGAGTTACTTATACTTCAGGAGAAAGAAATTTTGATTTAAACAACGACCTATAGAAGTGTTGTATAATGGTACAGATGAGTACATAAAAGAAGCTAGAGCGGAGTTACCATCTAATACAAAATTGAAAGTGGATGGTAACTACTTCGCTAACACATGGCTAGTCAGAAACTACAATGAATTAAACAATGGTTCACAAACAGCCAAATTTAAATTTTATTACTATATAACTAACTTATGGGATTATATGGATGGCAATTACGGAGCAAAGACTTTTACAGAATCAAAAACATATTATTCTACAAACTAAGTTTAAAAAACTTCATCCTAAGTATTATTTACTTAAGATGAAGTTTTATATTGTTGAAATTAATGTAATTGTATGTTACATTAATTTATATTAAGGGGAGGGTCATATGATTAGGGATATACTGAAAAAATATTATATTTTTATAACTATTATATTGGTAATAATAGTTATTTTTGAGTTTTTCATTATAATTCAAGACAAGAAAGCTGAAAAAAATTATAATAACTTTGTTAGATATAAGGTTTTGGAGTATGGGAGAGATGCCTTAGCTAATACCGCAAGAATACAACGCTGGTTTGAAGCCGCTAAAGTTGAAAATCAGATACTAAATAAAGACTTAGAACAAATCAGATTCTGGTATTATGAAATGTTTAACTATTCTGACGATATCCGTTTGATTTATTATATATATAATGACAGAAATAATAAGGATAGTAACAGCTACCCAATAGATGACCCTCATTATTTTAATTTAATATCATCTGAAATAAATGATATACTTAATAAAGAGTATGATGAAGGCAAAAATATTAATGATTATACAAATATAAGCAATTATAAAGTTCAATTTGATGTAATTATGCGATTTAAATTTTCACTAATGGATATAATGGTTCAACATAATGCTTTGATTAAAAATTCAGAAGGCGAATATTGGCCTAATGAAGAAGTCCATAATAATAATTTAGAAGAAGAATTCAATATTTATTGGAACATATTTATGGAATTTTTTAAAGAGCTAAGATCTTAAAAGACATGGGATGTCAGACGGTGTGATTATAAAAGTTAAGCAACCATATATTGGGAAAAAATCTTGTGCTTAAAGTGTTTTTTAATGGTTTTGGGTAGTTTTGGGGACGGATCTTGAAATTGCTAAATAGAAATTCAAAGGTTCGCCCAGATTTCCCATGCAATTAAAGGCAGCTGATTATGGGGATCCGGATGATTGGGGCATTAATATAGGAAGCTCTTATACATCTAAAGAGTTGATGAGACAAAATTTTAATTTTAAAGGAGCTACTAAAACAGCAAGGTTGCTAGAAAACTACGATTGGGAAGCAAGTGATTATACGGTATACGATTTTGTTAAGAATGATTCAATTGAATTAATTGTTGGAATAATTACCATGTCTTTTGATGATGTTATTGATTTGTTAGGAGATCTTGTAACAATAATAGGTGGTGTTGAAGTTGTCTCAGAAGCTGTTTCAGTTGCAACGTTTAAAGTTGAACAATATTGGAACAAGTATGGGAAGATAGTTGGTGATAGTGATTCTTATTATCATTCTGGCAGAACACGCATTTGGAAGATGGGAAAATTAGAAGGTGAAAATGCTTATGAATCTGAAGTTGAAGATGATTTTAAAAGCGGCGATTTTAACAATAATACAGCTATAATGGAGAGTATTATTGACGCCTATGTAGCTGTGAATTCATATTGAAAGTTTGATTAACTATTAATGTAAGCTTAATAAATTTGTGCTATAATGATAAAATATATTTATTAAGTTTATGGAGGTGGCGACATAAAAGCATTTTACGAAAATTACTTCAAACCTCAGAATGTCACGCCTGATTCAAGGCTTTTTTCTCCTGAGCACATTATATTGTCCAGCCTTAGCATTTTTTTTATTATTTACCTGGTTTGTGCGCAGATGAAACGTTGTGACTTAAATTATTCAAAGAAGATATTGAAATGCTCGGCAGTTATTATGCTGGTCTTAGAGATATTCCGCATAAGCTGGTCCACGTTTTATTATGGCTTCAGCCTGAAAAATATACGTTTCGACTGGTGCAACCAAATCAGCCTGGTGCTGCCATTCGTGGTACTGTCAGGGAAAGAGAAGCTGTATCCGTATATTGATGTATTGTCTTTCATGGGAGGGGCAGGCGTGCTGCTTTATCCCGTCTGGGTTTTTTATGACTATGCGGGAATACACATTATGTCTGTTCAAAGCATGATTTCCCACACACTCATGATAATTATACCAATTTCAATTTTATTTGTATCAGGACATTGGGAAAAGGAAAAAAGCATCCGAAAACCTCTTGCCGGATTTATAGTCATGTCTGTGGTGGCATATGCCATGTCGAGAACATTGAATGTGAATTACATGATTATGCTGAATTCTGACGGAATACCACTGCTGAGGAACTTTTCTTTTCCCTGGTACTGGGTGATTGCTATTCCTTGTCTGATTCTCATGATTCATGTGGTTAAGTTTGTATTTTGTGTAATAACCAGCAAAATAGGGAAAAAGAGAGCTGCAATGGGCAAATACAGCAAACAGCTATATGAGGATGAAGAAATAGAATCAGTAATTTAGTTACTGTTCACACCCTAACAGA
>DHUT01000082.1 GCA_002409285.1 Firmicutes bacterium UBA5227
CCTCTTATATCCAGGCGCACATACCCTCTTGATTTATCCTGTTTATTTACCGGTTCAAAAAATTTCATTACTCTATAGTTTTTGTTATTCATGAACTCCCTCCTACTTACCTGTTATAAAAATATATGCTGATATTTCTGTAACATTACAGTTTTATGGCAAGCTTACTTTATAATACTTTTTCTATGTCATAAAGAGAACTTAAGACAAGCCAGTTTTGCGGGAAATATCTCATGACATTCCAATATCCAACACCTAAAAATCCATATTCCGAAAACAAATCTAATTTAGCCTCTATGCTTCTTGCATCCTCAAACCATACCTGGTGCTGCCTGCCCTGGTTATCGTAATAGATGAAAAATGGTGCCTGCGCCACTTCGTCGTATTGTATGGAAGCACCCACCTCTTCTGCTAATTGTACAGCCTCAACATTTGAAACAGAATCCGCCCTTGATACCCCTTGAACATAGGGTAATATGAAATCATATCCATAATTTGGAATACCCATGTAAATTTTTTCTCTGGGGATTTCCGTAACGGCATAATCCAACACTTCTCTTACTCTGTTTACGGGAGCAACCGCCATTGCAGGTCCATATGTATATCCCCATTCATAGGTCATGAGAAGAACTCTGTTGGCCGCTTCGCCTAATGCAGGATAATCGTGAGCCTCATATAAGAGCCCCTGCTGATCAGATGAAACCTTGGGAGCCAATGCAATTAAAACCGGATAGCCCTCCTGTTCCAGTCTGTTTCTCACATTTTGCACAAAAGCAACAAATTTTTCCCTATCTTCAGGCAAAACATACTCAAAATCTATGTCAAGCCCGTAATATTGTTTTTCCTCCATGTTTCTTACAATGTTTTCAATTAAATTATTCTGAACATCCTGGTCATTAAGTATAATATGTGCAAGCTCGTTACTGAATGTGCCTTCTTCTGTCAGCGTTGAAATAAGCATGAGCGGTGCAACTCCATAATCTCTTGCAATATTAATCAATTCTTCATCATCTATTCCTATAAGATCCCCTTCTGAAGTTATCCCGTAAGTAAAAATTGTTAAAAATGTCAGATAAGGAAGTGTCTTCATCAAAACTGTTCTGTCTATACTTGGATATGCATATCCCAGTACACGAATAGGACCTCTTTTCTCTTCAGAAAGCGAAATTGTTAATTGATCTCCGGGGAAAATAGCATCCGCATATGCTATCTGAGGATTATACTGAAGCAGCTCTAAAACTGTTGTTCCGTATCTTTGTGCGATGCTCTCCAGTGTATCACCCGGCTGCACTGTATGAACCTGGTCGGGTACAAGTATAACAAGTGTCTGCCCCACTACCAGTTCATTGGGATTTTGGAGCTCATTATCTGCAATTATTTTCTGTGGCGAAGTGTTGTATTGCCTTGCAATTGTATATATGGTATCACCTGATTGGACTACATGAATTATCATAATTCTCTCCTTTCTTTCTCCACCATTATATGCAGAAAAGAACCATAGGTGAACCATTGCTGAACAATTGATGGCATCAGCCCGTTGTCATCTATTGGCTATCAATTGCTTTACCATCTCTGTTGCCAGTGCAGCATCTGCTTTTCCTTTTGTTTCTTTCATTATAAAGCCAATAATAGCGGCAAGAGCCTTTTCCTTACCAGACAAATATTGTTTTACGGCATTTTCATTAGTTTCAACCGCATTCTTACAAATTTTTCTTAAGTCATCCTCATCAATCCCTGCCATTTCATTTTCGGATATAACTTCCATGACCGGCTTCCCTGTATCAAGCATTTGCCCAAGAGCAGTTCGCGCCATGTTGAAATTAATCTTTTTGTTCTCCACTAATATTACAAGCTCATTCAAGTATTCAGGAGAAATTGATATCCTGCATTCTTCCTTTTCACTCTCAGTGTCTAATCTCCTGAATATTGGACCTAAAATAAAATTTGCAGTCAATTTTTTATTTTTAACATCCTTTGCCGCTTCTTCAAAATATTCAGCTACTCTTTTATATTTAACCAAAAGCTGCGCATCTGCTTCCGGCAATTCAAATTCATTTATAAATCTTTGAAGTTTTACATCCGGAAGCTCCGGAAGTTCGCTTTTATACTTATTTATTTCATCCTCTGAAATTGTAAGGGTAACCAGATCCGGTTCTCTGAAATACCTGTAATCCGTTGCATCTTCTTTTCCTCTCATACTTTCGGTAATATTCAAATCGGAATTATACCGCCTGGTTTCCTGCTCTATTTCTCCGCCGCTCTCAATAATATCAATTTGTCTGTTAAATTCATATTCCATTGCCTTAGCAATAAAGTTAACAGAGTTCATATTCTTAATTTCAGTCCTTGTACCAAGGGACTTACTTCCTTTTTTTCTGACTGATATATTAACATCACATCTGAGAGAACCTTCCTGCATCTTAACATCTGACACACCTGTATACTTCATTATAAGTCTCAGCTTATCAATATACTCCACAGCTTCATCAATACTTCTTAAATCCGGTTCAGACACAATTTCTATCAGAGGGACTCCACCCCTGTTGTAATCAATAAAAGTATTTCCTCTTTCATGAATAAGTTTACCTGCATCCTCTTCAATGTGTATACGCTCAATATTGATATTTTTACCCGAAGACAGAGTTATGAATCCGTGCCTGCAAATAGGCTTATCATACTGAGATATCTGGTATGCCTTTGGCAGGTCAGGGTATACATAATTCTTACGATCCATTTTGGAAATATTGCTTATTTTGCAGTTTGTGGCAAGCCCTGCTTTAACCGCATACTCAACAACCGCTCTGTTCAGCTTGGGGAGAGTCCCCGGTAATCCTATACATACAGGACAGCAATGGGTGTTAGGTTCTCCTCCAAACTGCGTGGTGCACCGGCAGAATATTTTTGTTTTTGTAGAAAGCTCAACATGGGTTTCCAGTCCTGCTACTAACTCCCAAGTCATATTCTCACGCCCCTTTCGAGTTTTTTATATATCTTTTCTTTCATCTGTTGTTCATATTGATATGCTGCATTTAAAACCTTATAATCCTCAAAGCTGTTCCCTATAAGCTGCATACCCACAGGAAGCCCCTTTGAATCAAAACCGCAGGGAATTGACAGAGCGGGAAGACCTGCAATGTTTGCAGACACCGTACATATATCAGTCAGATAGGTTTCCACCGGATCCCTTGATGTAAAATTCAGTTCAAATGCTGTAGTTGGAACCGTAGGTGCCAGCATAACGTCACATAATCCGAACGCATCCCTGAATGCCTTTACAATTGATCCCCTTAGCTTCTGTGCTTTTTTGTAATAAGCATCGTAGTATCCGGCACTTAATACATATGTTCCAAGCATAATTCTTTTTTTAACTTCTTCCCCAAAGCCCTCGCTTCTTGTCCTGCATATCATATCATCTATATCACTGTAAGACTCAGTCCTGTATCCGTACCGTATTCCGTCATATCTCCCTAAATTTGATGAAGCCTCCGCACATGCAATTATATAATAAACAGGAAGAACATATTTAATTTGAGGCAGACTGAAATATACAATTTCAGCACCTGAATCCTCATAAACCTTTACTGCATTCTCTATGGATTTTTGAATGTCCCCATCTATGCCATCAAAATACTCCCGTGCAATACCTATTCTCATTCCCTTGATGCTTTTGTCTAATTTATCCGATGAGGTAGTTCCTGCTCCCCGGGATGTAGCATCTTTCGGGTCATAAAGAGCTATAGAATCATAAATAATTGCAGCATCCTCCACATCAGAAGCTATGAGACCTACCTGATCAAGGCTGGAGGCATATGCTATCAGTCCATACCTTGATACAGCTCCGTAAGTGGGTTTCATACCAACCAGTCCGCAAAAGCTTGCAGGCTGCCTGACAGAGCCTCCCGTATCAGAACCCAGTCCATAGACCGCAATATTTCCTGATACAGATGAAGCCGCTCCCCCAGAACTTCCTCCTGCCACATGCTTTGTATTATGAGGATTTAATGCACCTCCAAAGCAGGAAGTTTCGCAGGATGACCCCATGGCAAACTCATCCATGTTGGTCTTCCCCAGCAGTACCGCATTCTGCTTTTTTAATACATCCCATACCGTTGCATCATAAATGGGAACAAATCCCTTTAACATGCGAGAACAGCAGGTTGTTTCAATATCTTTTGTAACTATGTTATCCTTTAATGACATGGGAATGCCTTCCAAAGGCATAAGCTTTTCCCCTCTTGATATTCTATCATCTACCTGCTCAGCGGTTCTTAAAGCTTCCTGATCTGTTATCTTTACATATGCATTCAGCAGTTTGTTTTCTTTCTCAATGGCATTTAAATACTTTCGGGTAAGTTCAACACAGGAGAGCTGTTTTGTTCCCAAAAGATTTTGTATATATTTTATATCACTCACAAATTCACCTTCTTAATTAATTTCTTTTATCTGTTTGAAAAATGTTTTTTAATAACAAACATTCCGTTTTCGCCGCCCTCTCTGTTTTTCAGAATATCATCTCTGTTAAATGATTCAACGGTTATGTCTTCATGAAAAGCATTAACTATTCCGGCAATACCATCAAATTCTTCTTCACTATCTTCAACGGCGTTGTTTATTGTATCTGCGAAACAAATTATTTCGGACATATCCCGTGCAAGTCGTTCCGTCTCTTCATCTTTTACCCTCAGTTTTGCAAGTTTTGCTATTTTTACAATATCTTTACCGGTTACCATTTCTTCCTCCTACCGTATTTTTATATGAACATCTCGAAGCTGCTGTTCGGTCACTTCACCGGGAGCATTTGTCATTAAATCCTGGGCACTGCTATTCATAGGGAAGGCAATAACTTCCCTTATGTTTTCCTCACCGGTTAAAAGCATCACTATTCTGTCAATTCCTGGTGCCATACCTGCGTGAGGAGGCGCACCGTACATAAATGCATTGAACAATGCTGCAAACTTCGTCTGCAACTCATCTTTCGTATATCCGGCAATCTCAAATGCCTTAATCATTACCTCAAGATCATGATTTCTTACCGCTCCCGATGAAAGCTCCACTCCATTACATACAATATCATACTGCCATGCCAAAATGTCAAGAGGATCCTTTCCAATTAATGCCTCAATACCTCCCTGAGGCATTGAAAACGGGTTATGAGTAAATACTGTTTTTCCCGTATCTTCATCCTCCTCAAACATGGGAAAATCAACTATGAAGCACATTTCAAACCTGTCTTCGTCAATTAAGCCCAGCCTTTTTGCAAGCTCAGTTCTTATCTGACCTGCCAGCTCAGGAGCGTACTCCTCATCGTCTGCTATAAAGAACAACACGCATCCCGGCTCTAAGCCTGCACGTTGTTTAAGCACATTTCTGTCTTCACATGTAAGGAACTTGTCAATTGGTCCATGATAGTTCATTTCATCATCAACCTTAATATACCCAAGACCTTTCATTCCTATTTTCATTGCAAACTCCAGCATTTTCTCAAAGAAGCCTTTTGGCTGCGATGCACAGTCCAAAACATTAATGGCTCTGACCGTTTTTTTCCTAAAAGGCAGAAAATCCGTTTCTACGAACAAATCGCTGATATCTATTATCCTTAGAGGGTTTCTTAAATCAGGTTTGTCGGTTCCGTATTCGAGCATTGCCCGGCTGTAAGGAATTCTGATAAATGGAGGCCTTGAAATCTGTTTATCTGAAAAATTAACGAACGTATCGTATAAAACTTCTTCCGCAACTGAAAAAACATCCTCTTGTGTTGCAAATGCCATTTCAAAATCCAGCTGATAAAATTCTCCCGGTGAACGGTCTGCACGCGCATCCTCGTCCCTGAAGCATGGTGCTATCTGAAAATATCTGTCAAATCCTGATACCATCAACAGTTGTTTAAACATCTGCGGCGCCTGAGGAAGGGCATAAAATTTGCCGGGGTGTTTTCTGCTGGGAACTATATAGTCTCTTGCTCCCTCAGGTGATGAGGCTGTCAATATGGGAGTATGAATTTCCAAAAAACCAAGCTCGGTCATTTTTCTTCTTAAATGAGAAATTACCTGTGAACGCATAACAATATTATTATGAACTTCCCTGTTCCTTAAATCCAGGTATCTGTACTTCAATCTAAGGTCTTCCCTAATACCTTTTGATGAAGTGATTTCAAAGGGAAGAGATGCTCTTGTTTTTCCAAGCACTTTTACGTTAAATGCTTCAACCTCAACAGTTCCGGTTTCTATTTTTTCGTTAATTGTATCTTCATCTCTTTTTACAACTTTCCCTGAAACTGAAACCGTACTTTCTTTTGTTATCCCTTCAATAAGAGATTCATTTTCCACAACTATCTGAGTTATACCGTAATGATCTCTTAAATCAAGGAATTTAACTCCTCCGTGGTCTCTCACATTTTCAAGCCATCCGGCAACTCTTACTTCTTTTCCAATATCACTTTCTCTTAATTCCCCGCAAGTATGGGTGCGGTACTCGTTTGCTCTAATCATAAAATCAATCCTTTCATATAATACGCAGTTGAGCTTCACCAATGTATTTGCTCCCTTTCGGT
>DHUT01000028.1:0-721 GCA_002409285.1 Firmicutes bacterium UBA5227
GGAGGAAGAAATGAATACAGACAAAAAAGAAATAACCAGCGCTTTAACTCACCTTGGGGGAGCAATTTTTGGAGTAATTGCTTTGAGCTTGCTGTTAATTGAGGCTATAAAAGCAGGCAGCTTAATCGCATTAACATCATTCTTGATTTTTGGTTTAAGTATGATATTTTTGTATTCTACAAGCTGTGTTTACCATTTTATCGACAGCTCAAAGAAAAAAGCTAAGGTCATAATGAGAAAACTTGACCACATAATGATTTTCGTATTGATATCGGGTACATATACACCTGTATGTCTTTTAATACTAAATAAAAATATTGGATACAAATTACTTGCCATAGTTTGGTCAATTACAATAATTGGAGCGTTTATTAAAATATTTTGGATTAATGCTCCCAGGTGGGTAAGTGCAGGATTATATCTTGGAATGGGATGGATGTCAGTTGTTGTTTTTATGCCATTAGTAAGAAGCATGGCTGCAGGCGGCATATTCTGGCTCTTGTCAGGAGGGCTGTTATACACCGTGGGAGGAGTTATTTATGGTTTAAAAAAACCCGCCATAGATAAGCCGTGGTTCGGGTTTCACGAATTATTTCATATATTTGTTTTAGCAGGCTCCTTCTGTCACTTTATGATGATGTATTTTTATGTAGCTTAATAAATCAATGTCATCCTAAGCAGAGTGAAGTATCTCAGGCTAAAAGATGAGATTTCGCAGTCT
>DHUT01000028.1:937-5428 GCA_002409285.1 Firmicutes bacterium UBA5227
AAAAAATATTTCTGAATTATCTTGAACTTTATCTGAAAATTTCTTTGGAATGCCATTGACAAGAACAGCACCTATGTGCTGCTTGTCAATTTTTAATTCAGTAATTATTTCATTAATCGTTATATCTTTATGTTCCAAGGCAAAATTTTTCACACAGCTGTCATCTATAGATAACTTTATTTTTATCATGCCACAACCTCAGCTCATCCAATTCATCCGTATTAATATCAAAAATTTGATTCGTGCTTTCGATTTTTCTGTTTGTAAATGCTTTTGGCATACGATAATCCTCTTTAGTGAATCCTGCAAGTTCATTGAACTTATGCTCATCACTTATAGCTTCCAAAGCTGTTTTCTCAAGCCAATCCATATCCAACTCCCATCCGTGTACTGCATTAACCAAGTCCACTAAAAGATCCATATGCTTTACAATGGCTCCTCTTAAAAACATACATATTCCCAAACAATCTATTTTTGCCATCATAAGTTGTGCATCTTTAGAAAATCTTATTGCATCATCTGTCTTTATCATAGGACCGTAAGTATGGTCTGCACCCATGGGCGATGTTGCAAAGGTTACCCCCATTGCCCTTATAGCCCTTGGATCATAAGCAGGCATTGCCTGGCCGTTTATAACAGGTATATTTTCAACTCCCAATGTCCTGCCTGCAATAAGTGCTCCTTTCGAAAGCAATTTTCCAAGCTCTGTATCATTTTTTATTTCATCAAGCAAATTTAAAGCTGCATCATTATCACCAAATTCAACAATACCTGCTTCCATTGCCATTCCCATGGCAGCTCCTGTCTCAATGGTGTCAATTCCTAAATCATTGCAAACGGCATTTAGTTTTGCAATTGTGTCTAAATCTCCAATTCCGAGATTTGAACCCATTAACCCTATTGTTTCATATTCCAATGGAGATACAATTGTTTTTCCTTCTTTGTCCGGAACCACATTTGAACATTGTATTATGCAGCCGGGCATGCATGCATGAGAAGTCTTACCCTCACCACCTCTTTCTTTTATGAGAGCATATAAGCTCTCTCCTGAAATTTCTTCAGCATGCTCAAATTTCGCGCCTTTGAAATTCATTACCGGAAGCCCTGTCAAATCATTCGAGGTTCTCACTGTCGCAGCTGTACCCAAAGTTTTGTATGAAACAGAAGTGGGAGCATTTAAAACTACTGATGAATATTCCTTAAGTGTTTTGTTGTATTTTTCTTTATTTTTTATTTCAACTGTGCCTTTTTCTTCTACTACTATTCCTTTAATCTTCTTTGAGCCCATCACGGCTCCAAGACCGCCCCTGCCGCTGTATCTGTTAGGTCTTTTCTCCTTATCCATAGTTGCTACTCCTGCAATATTGTACAATTTCTCGCCGGCTTGACCTATGCACGTAACTGCGCAGTCTGGATATTTATCAAGCATTTTTTCACAAAATTCAAATGTTCCCATTCCTTTATATTGGTCTGCAGACTCTAAGGAACATTTATCCTTATTTATTCTTATATAATACCATTCATCTTCTTCAGGAATATCTTCGACAATAACTGCTTTTATCCCAAGGGAAGCAAGCCACATGGCTGTAATTCCTCCTCCGTTGCTTTCCTTAATACCGCCTGTTAAGGGGCTTTTAGCTCCTATGGCAATTCTGCTTGCACTGGACACATTAGTTCCGGTCAATAGTCCGTTGGCAATAATAAGTTTATTTTCTCTGCCTAAAGGGTTGCACTCCGGAGCTACTTCATTTAACATAATTTTTGCTATTAATCCCCTGCCGCCTGTCTCTTGATATTCACGCGAAGCATCTTCGTATGTAATTTCTTTTGTTCTTAAATTTATTCTCAAGATTTTTTTCATTTTACTCTCCTATTTGTAATCTCTATGCTTAGTTTACCCTCACTGCAATATATTTAATCATAAAGATCTCATTAGATTCTTCGGGCTAAAGCCCATCAGAATGACAATTAAAAACGGGGGGGTTGTTATGACAATTGTTCAGGATGATTATTTCGGGAATTTTATAGTTATTTCTGTTCCCTTATTTTTTGAGCTTTTTATATCTATGGTACCATCGTAAAGCTCTGCTATATGTTTTACTATGGAAAGTCCCAATCCGGTGCCTCCCGTTTCCTTGGAGCGGCTTTTATCCACACGGTAAAATCTTTCAAATATTCTGTCCCTGTGTTCAAGGGGTATTCCTACTCCTGTGTCACTTACAACTATCTTTGCAGATTCATCCTCTTCATAAATTCTTATATTTACGCTTCCGCCGTCTATGTTATATTTAATTCCATTATCTATGATATTATACAAAAGCTCATTAATGTAATTACTGTTTGCCTTCATCATAACATCATCTGCGTTAAGTATAAGTTTAACATTGTAGCCTTCTGCTTTTGAGCCAAGCAAGACAACTACATCCTCACTTATATCTTTAAGGTTAACTAATTTCTCTTCAACATGTTCCGTATGCTCTTGAATTTTAGAAAGCCTCATTAAATCTTCAATCAAAGATATAAGCCGCATTCCTTCCTTGTATATGAGACCGCTGTATTTTTCAACGCTCTCATGGTCTGTTATCAAGCCTTCTTTTATCATTTCAGCAAACCCTATCATGGTTGTGAGAGGTGTTTTCAACTCATGGGACACGTTGGCAGTAAATTCGCTTCTCATAATTTCAGCGCTCTTTTGTATGGTAATATCTTCAATTAATACTAATAGTCCTTTTACAAAATTTTTGTTATGCTCAATTACGGGGCTGAAATAATATCTGTAGTAATTGTTTTCAGTTTCAACATCATGGACAAGATGTTTATTTTCTCTTAAAGCAGCATCTATTTTTTCAATAACTTTCGGACTCCTGGTTAACTCTAAAATATTTCTGCTGTTTCTTAATTCAAAGTTTTCATTTCCTATCATTGTCTTACCGCTTTTGTTTATTGAAAGAATATCTTTGTTGTGATCAAGCAATATGAATCCTTCCTTCATATTGCCCGTTATAAAAGATATATTGTCCCTTTCATTCTTAAGTTCATTTATATATTCATTTATTTTATTTTTCTGGTCTTTTATGGTGTTTGAAAGAGGTTCAAATTCTTCGTAAATTTTTATGTTAACATTGGAGCCTTCCTCTAACATATCATCTAAGGACTTGGTCATTTCATTGATAGGTTTTAAAACCTTGCGTGAAGTTATTGATGAGGCGAAATAAACAACTATTAAAACAAAAATAAACAACACAAAAAGCATCGGCAGCAGCTCTGCAAACACGCTGTTTATGCTGCTTATTTCTCTTGATAACCTAAGCACCACATCACCATTTAACTTAACAGCATAGTAATACATATCAGAAGATACAGTGTTTGAATACCTTAAATCTTCCCCATAACCTTTTACAAATGCTCCTTGAACTTCCGGCCTATCCCGGTGGTTTTCTTCAATTTCATCTTTCCAGCTGTCATGAATAACACCTCCGTCTTTTTTAATAATTGTAAAACGTATGCTGTAATCAACAGATTTTAAAATACTGTTTACAGATGAATTAATAGAAGCTGTGTTTTCCCACTTTTGGGGCTCAGCCGCAAGAGTAACTATTGTTTTCAGCTCTTGTTTTGCATCATTTACATAAAAGTTATAATACACATATGTTGTCAGTATGCTTGTTATAGATGAAGTTATAACGGATATCAGTAATATTGTAAGAAAAATTCTTCTTCTCATGAATCTGCCTGCTCCTCTAATTTATAGCCGGCACTTCTTACAGTTGCAATGTAGTTAGTGCAGCCTGCTGTTTCAAGCTTCTGTCTTATTGTTTTAATATGCATGTCAACTGTCCTTGTTTCGCCTTCATAATCATAGCCCCATATCTCCTGAAGTATTTTATCTCTTGACAGAACTATTCCTTTGTTGAGCATCAAGTAATGCAGCAACTCAAATTCCTTATATGTCAGTGTTACCTGCTTATCCATATAATGTAGGGTTCTTTTGTTGTAGTCCAATACTAAATTATTATAATGTATCGGCTCTTCTTCAACCTTCTTTTCAGAACGTCTTAATACTGCCTTAACTCTTGCCAAAAGTTCCAATACTCCGAAGGGCTTAGTTATAAAGTCATCTGCTCCGGATTCCAATCCTTTAACCTTATCTAACTCCATGGACTTAGCAGTAAGAATTATAACCGGTATGCTCTTGTATTCAGCATTGGCTTTAAGTTCTCTTAGAATTGTCATGCCATCGATTTTGGGCAGCATCAAATCAAGCAATATTAAGTCCGGAAGTTTGTTTTTCATTTCGGCATAAAATGCCTGAGCATCTTCAAATCCTTTTACCTCAAAATCTGCAGTGCTAAGAGCAAGTGTAATCAATTCTCTTATGCCTGTTTCATCTTCAACGCAGTATATGAGTCTCATTTAATAACCTCCTTTCGTTTCGCAGTCTCATTCACCAATGTATTTACTCCCTCCGGTCGTATACATTGGGAATTCGTT
>DHUT01000028.1:5680-17191 GCA_002409285.1 Firmicutes bacterium UBA5227
AAATGGGGTTAGGGCATCTTGTGTTCTCCTGTTATTGAAAATATAACCCATTCTGCTATGTTTTCCGCATGGTCCCCTATTCTTTCAAAGTATTTTGCAATCATCAGCAAATCAATAGCCTGCTCGCCGTTACTTTTGTTTTCCTGTATTTTTTCTATTAATTCTTCTTTGATAATATCAAATAAATTATCAACTATATCGTCTGAGCGACACACTTCTTCCGCTTGTTTTTTATCCTTGTTAACAAATGCATCAATACTTCTTTTTACCATGCCGGTAGTTTCTTCTGCCATTTGGGGAATATGAACAATGTCCTTTATAAACTTCTGATTAACTAAATTTTTTGTAATCTCTGCTATATCTTCCGCATTATCTCCGATTCTTTCCATATCAGTAATCATTTTCAGTGCAGTGCTTATAATTCTAAGGTCAGATGCCACCGGCTGCTGCTGCAGTAACAGTTTTAGGCAATGTGACTCGATAGTTCTTTCCATATCGTCAATTTCTATTTCTAATTCATTAACTTTTTTAACCAATGACAGGTCCTGGTTTATGAGTGCTTTAGAACTGTACTCAATTGCACTTTCAATCATGCTTCCCATCTTTATAAGTTCAAGATTTAATGTATCAAGCTCCCGGTCAAATCTATTTCTCATAATATCCTCCTTTTATCCGAATCTTCCGGTAATATAATCTTCGGTTTTTTTATTTTTAGGCATTGAAAACAGTCTTTCTGTTTCATCAAACTCAATAATCTCTCCAACAAGGAAGAATGCTGTTTTGTCAGAAATTCTGGTTGCCTGCTGCATATTATGTGTAACTATTATTATCGTATAATCTTTTTTTATTTCAACCAGCAAATCTTCTATTTTCATGGTGGATATGGGGTCAAGGGCTGAAGTCGGTTCGTCCAGCAATATAACCTCCGGATTAACAGAAAATGCTCTTGCAATGCAAAGTCTCTGCTGCTGGCCTCCGGATAATCCCAAGGCGCTTTTTTTTAGTCTATCCTTAACTTCATCCCACATGGCTGCAGAGCGAAGACTTTTTTCCACAATTTCATCTAATTGCGCTTTACCTTTAACACCATGTGTCTTTGGACCGTATGCCACATTCTCGTAAATACTCATGGGAAACGGATTGGGCTTTTGAAAAACCATGCCGACCCTTCTTCTTAGAACAGTCGCATCCATATCCTTGTATATATCCACATCATCCAAAAGTATTCTGCCCGTAATTTTAACACCTTCGATTAAATCATTCATCCTGTTCAATGATTTAAGCAATGTGGATTTTCCGCATCCTGATGGTCCTATAAAAGCAGTTATTTCATTTTCCTTTATATTCATATTTACATTTTTAAGAGCTTGAAAATCCCCGTAAAACAAATCAACATTTTCTATTTTTATTTTGTCGGTCATTGGCTCCTCCCTATTCTGCCTGCAAGCTTAGTTGTAGCATAGTTCACTACAAACACTACCAAGATTAAAATTGACCCTGTAGCAAATGCCATATCTCTTGAATGAGGCAGCCCCTCACTGGCAAGCATATACATATGGATTGCTAGGGTTCTTTGTGATGCCATCAAATTTAATGACGGGTTTTTTAAAACATTAGTTCCGCTTGTGAATATCAGTGCTGCAGTTTCTCCCACAATACGTCCGATTGCAAGAATAATTCCTGCAAGTATACCGGGCATTGCTGTTGGAAGGACTATGCGAAACACTGTTCGAAGCCTCGTTGCACCTAATCCTAAACTTCCTTCACGATAAGTGTCAGGAACAGATTTTATGGCTTCTTCCGATGAGCTTATAATTACCGGCAGTATCATAATTGATATTGTACATATTCCTGACAAAACTGATGCTCTGAATCCAAGAATCTGCACAAAAAATATCATACCAAACAAACCGTATACAATTGAAGGTATTCCCGCCAAGGTGTCTATGGCAAGTCTTATTACCTTGACTGCTTTATTGCCTCTCTTGGCATATTCTGCAAGGTAAATTGCACAAAATACACCGATTGGTACTGATATTAAAAGTGACAATACAATCATTTGCACAGTCGTAACCATAGATGAAAATACAGAAAGTGTTTCTGAATTGTATTCTCCGAACAAAAACTTTAAGTTAATTTTCGGAACACCTTTCAATAGTATAAATAATAGTATATATATTAATATTCCCACTGTCAATATTCCACAAAACCATACAAAACTCTTAAACAGAAAAGCTTTTACTTTTCTTTGTTTTAAATTATCTAAAGTTCTATCCATATTGCACCTCGGATTAATTTCTTTGAGTCTTTGAGCTTATAAGGCTTAAAGATGCATTTAAAATTATTATAAATACAAACAAAACTACCCCCGTGGATATAAGAGCTGATTCATGAAGTCCAGAAGCATAGCTCATTTCCGTAACAATATTGGTAGTTAATGTTCTGATTGGTTTTAGAAGCTCAATTTTATTGAGAGGCATAACGGCATTACCTGCCACCATCACAACAGCCATGGTTTCACCTATCGCCCTACCTATACCTAAGATAATTGAAGTTAAGATTCCTGATTTAGCAGCCGGAACCATTACCTTGAAAACTGTTTCTTCCTTTGTTGCTCCAATACCATAGGAGCCTTCAGCATAACTTTCCGGAACAGCCCTTATAGAGGATTCACTTATAGAAATAATTGTAGGTAGTATCATAATTCCCAAAATTATTGAAGCTGAAAGTATGCTGTATCCGTTTCCTCCAAAATTTTCTCTCACAAAGGGTACAATTACCTGCATTCCGAAGAAACCGTAAATTATTGAAGGTATGCCCGCCAACAAATTAACTGCCGGCTTCACAATTTTATAAATATTATCCGGACAAAATTCAGATAAAAATATAGCACACATTAAACCTATGGGCACACCTATAACAATTGCTCCAGCCGTTACATAAATGCTACCTACAATCATTGACAGTATTCCGTAAGAAGCAGGAATGTTGACAGGTCCCCATTTTTCATTAAATATAAAATCCGTAAAACCTATTTCCGAAATGGCAGGAATACCTCTCATAAACAGAAAGAGGCAGATGGCAAGGACTGCTAAAACGGAAATTAATGCAGACAGAAAGAATATTGCCTGCATTACTATTTCATTAAAATTTGACTGCCTTGTTTGCATTATTTAACTTCATTCCACTTTGTGATTTCGCCTATATATATATTAGTTATATCATCTGCTGCTAAATCACTTTTTGGATTTTCGTTATTTACAATTACTGCAATACCATCAATTGCCAGTACGTATCTGTTTAATTCCGATGCTTCCTCAGCTTTTAATTCTCTTGAAGCCATTCCAATATCATAAGAGCCGTCGATTGCAGCCTTTATACCTTGCGATGAGCCTTGTGCCTGAGTTTCAAAAGTAACGTCAGGGTTAAGCTCATTATATGCTTCCTGAAGTTTTTCCATTAAAGGTGCTACTGATGTTGAGCCTGCCACTTTAATAGTTCCTGACATACCTGATGCCGTGTATTCTCCAGGTGCATCAATAGCTCCGATAAACTTCATTTCATTTGTAATAGCCTGTCCTTCAGCTGATTCTGTAAACTTTAAGAAATCTTTTACCAGCTTACTTTCAGTTCCTTTTGTAACCAACAAAAATGGTCTTGATACTGAATAGCTTCCACTTCTTACGTTTTCTACGGTCGGTTCTACGCCGTCCACTGCAACTGCTTTAATTCTTTCACTTACTGAACCTAATGAAATGTAACCAATACCGTATTTGTCTCCTTCAATAGCAGTTATAACTTTATCTGTACCATCAAACTCTAATGCTCCAACAACCAATTTGTCTACTTCTGTGTCATTTTCCTTAACGATAATGTTCATTATTTCATGGAAAGCTCCTCTTGTCCCGGATGCAGCATCTCTTGCTACTACAGTTATATCTTTATCAAAATCAAAATCTGCTGCAGGTGTTCCGGGTGTTTCTTGTGTACATCCTGCAAAAACCATTGATAGCATTAATGCCAATGTAATTATTGATAATAATTTACTTTTTTTCATTTTTTATATCTTATCTCCTTTTATTTTCTATTCTTGAGATAAATATAACTTCTCACAGTAAAAAAAAAACCATATATATGTAAAAAGTATGTAAAATCTTTACATACCTTTTAATAGACGGTTCGGTTCATTTACTCATAACGGTATTTCTTGTTTCTTTTGCAAGATAAAGGCATTGATCGGCTCTCTTTACCACATCTGTAAATGAGTCGTCATTTTCGTCACATTCATGTACCCCTAAACTCATTGTCATCCTTACATTTATTTCGCTGTCTAATATAAATATACTGCTTTGTATGGTTTTTCTTATTCTTTCAGCAACTTCCAAGGCTTCTTTCAAGCCTGTTCCGGAGCATATGAGCAAAAACTCATCTCCTCCGAACCTTCCTATATGGTCAGTATTCCTAATGCATTTTGATATGGTTTCAGCAATAAGACTCATTGCTTTGTCTCCGTAAACATGACCGTATGTATCATTTACTATTTTAAAATCATCCAAATCTATCATAATTACAGTGAATCTTTGTTTGTTGTATTTGGCTTTCTCGTAAATTTGATCCCCGATTTTCAGTATTTCTGTTTTAGTAAAAAAATTTGTCAAACTGTCATATGTTGCAATATTCTCGATTTCTTTGTATACCTTGGCATTTTCAACTGCAATTGCAGTGTAGTTTGCTAAAATTTTCAAGATATTCAATTCATCTTTGCCGTAAAGATTTTCCTTTTCACTTTGAGCAGTCATCAATCCAACGACTTTTTCATTTATAATCATGGGAGTATATATAATGGAGGAAATATTATCGTCTTCATCTTCAAATCCTTCAATATCGCGGGGTTCTGAATATAAGTATTTCTGAAACTCCAACTTCTCGTTTCCGATAATAATGTCTTCTTTGTTCTTAATGCAATATCCTCCTAAAGTATTTTCCTGATCATATTTTACGGTGCTGCAGATTATTCTATGATTTTTCATAAAATAATATTCCGACTGGTTTTTTTCATTGTCATACACTGCAATTCCAAAATAATCAACATCAATAAGCTTGCTTATTTCTTCATGTATTATGCGGATAATTAAAGTTAAATCTAAATTCGAAATAATTCTCTGCCCTATGGATGATAGAAGCTCTGTTCTTTTATAAAGCTGTTTATATTGTTCTGCCACACGTTTTGTATTGTTTAAATTCATTTCAGCCATAAGCTGGCTTTGTTCATAATCATACATTTCATCATTTATCTTTATATATTTTTCAAGGTAGTGCAATGCTTTTTCACTCTCTCCCTGCTTTTTATAAATAGAATACAAAGAATGAAATGCTTCTCTCATTATTGGATTAAACTTATTTGATGAACTTGTGATAATAATTTGATTTAACAGTTCAACTGATTTTTCATAATTTTCAGTCAATATGCATAGTTTAGACCACTGCAGCATGGTGGAGCACTTTTCATATATTAAATCATATTTAACACAAAAGTTATATGACTTTTCAAACTGGCTTTCAGATAGATCGTATTTGCCTGTTTTTAAATAAGCCATGCCCTTAAGCTTAAACAATTCGCCTATGACAGTTTTAATATCATTAACTGATTCTATTTTCATCGCTTGCTCAATAATTTTAAGGGCTTTGTCCGGGCTCCCGATATTTATTTCAATTTCGGCTTTTGCTAACACGTATGGAATTTGTTGGCTCTTTGTTAACTCAGAATCTATTCCTTCTATACTTTCTATAATTTCAAATGCTTTATCATAATACTCCATTTGAATATAGTTAATACATGTATTGACAAGAAGAATAATCATTGCCTTGTTGTTTCTCGTTTCTTCACAGAAAGAGATTCCTTTGAGTCCCCATTCATTTGATAATTTATACTGTCCCATGAGGCAGTAGACATTTGTCAATCCATTGCAGGCATACGCTATTTCATATTTATTATTAAGCTTATCGAACAGCTCATAAGAAATCATAAAATTATCTACCGCTTGTTCATAATTAGATTCATCAAAATAATACCAGCCTAAAAAATAGTAGCCCCAGGCTTCAGATCTGAACAGCTGATTTTCGCTTGAGAATTTTAACAATCTTTCGATATTTTCTTTCTGCTTTTCATTGTATATATCTTTCGAAATTATATCCTTTATGCATTCTATATTATCTTCACATTCAATAAGTTTATTTAATTCCTTTTCAAACATACCCCCGCCACCCAATTTTACCCTCCTTGAGAGTTGATTAATTAATTTAAACAAAACCTTGCAGGTCCCCCGCAAGGTTTTATAATTTAATTTTTTATTCGGCTAATTTTGCCTTTGCTTCATAATTTGCTATATACTCTGCCAATTCTTTAGGTGATTTCTTAACCTTCATTTTTTGTTTGAATTGAGGTGATGTGGGATCTTCTTCAATTGTCATGATTGAAAATCCTGTATAACCGTAAATAACGGATACAATAGGGCTTAAGATGTTGAAGAATGCAAACGGAGCATAAGCAAATGTTCCTACTCCCAAGAATGATGCCATTGTAGCACCGCATGTGTTCCATGGAACAAGTGCTGAAGTCACCGTGCCTGAATCCTCAAGAGCACGTGATAGGTTTCTCGGTGCTAATCCTCTTTCAGCGTAAACGTCTTTAAACATTTTACCCGGTAAAGCAATACCGAGATATTGGTCTGCACAAAGTACATTAACAAACAAACAGGATAATACGGTTACTAAAATCAATGAGCCTGTATTCTTTGCAAATTGTAATAATTTGTTTGCTATAGTAGCCATCATGCCTGTTGATTCAAGAACACCGCCAAATGTCAGAGCGCACATAATGAGTGAAATAGTCCACATCATTGAATCCATGCCGCCGCCGGATAACAATTCATCAACCATTTCATGACCTGATGAAGCTCCTACACCATAATGAATAGCATCTACAATGCTTGCCGGATCTCCGCTGCCTTGGAATAACATACAAACTCCTCCAAGCAAAACTCCTAACAGAAGTCCCGGTATCGCAGGAATCTTCATTGCAACAGCTGCTATTGTAACAACAGGAACCAACAGGAATAACGGGTTAATTACATATATACTTTCAATTGCTGTTAATATGCCTTGAATTTCTGCTGCATCTATTGCTTTACCTCTGTATTGCAGTCCTAACAATATGTATATTATTGCTGCAATACCATAAGAAAGACCTGTCGTATACATCATGTGCCTGATATGATCAAATAATGTAGCGCCTGCCATTGCAGGAGCCAAGTTTGTTGTATCTGACAATGGTGACATCTTGTCGCCGAAATATGCTCCGGAAACTATGCATCCTGCTGCCAAAGCCGGTGAAATTCCAAGTCCTTGTGCTATGCCTATAAGTGCAACTCCAACAGTTCCTGCAGTAGTCCATGAACTACCTGTAGCCAATGAAACTACACTGCACAATAACAATGCAGTGATTAAAAAGAATGTAGGTGATAATATCTGCAAACCATAATAAATTAATGTAGGCACAATACCACCGCCAATCCATGTTCCTATCAGCATACCTATTACGGCAAGTATTAAAATTGCCTGCATAACACTGCCTATTGAATCAATAATACCTTTTTCAACTTCTTCCCAGGTAAAACCCAAATTGTAAACTGCTATCAATGCTCCAACGGCTGCACCTATTAAAATAGGAATATGCGGGTCTGCACCCATAACAATTATGGCATACGCCAATGCAACCATTATAACAAGTACCGGGATAAGGGAAATTCCTAACGTTGCTTCCTTCTTTTCTCTTGGAACTTTACTCATTATTCTCCTCCATGATTTTGTTCGTACATAATCTTAGGACAAATGCTAACCCATATAATAGTCCAACCCATACACAATAATAAACGTTATCCTGTATATGTACGATTATTTTTAAAACGCAGTCTTACTTTACCCAATAAGTAAAAAAACGTTTATTGCCGTAATTCTACCATAAGTTTATAGTTTTGTAAACAACATTTTTTGCTCCCTGCCTCAACCGCTCCCTGCCTCAGCTACCTTAAAATATATTGTTTTTATACTCAATGTACAGTGCCCTTATTTCAGACATTTTTTCATTCATTTGTATTTGTAAATCAGAAGCAATATCATAATCTCCTTGAGAAACTGCAGTTTTAATTTTAGTAAATATGCATTTTTTAGTCATGCTGTCCTTCATTAATTTTGTTTTTAAATAAACTATTTTCTCCCAATTTACGACATCTAAATCCGTGGCGTGGTCTGATTCGTTGTGAAGTTTCACAAATGTTTTCAACAATACAATATTATCATGAATTATTCTCCCTGCAAGCTCATTTTTCCACTTTTCCGTGGTGGATACTCTAAAGGAATTAATAATTTCATCTGTAAAAACATCACCTTTTTTCAAAACCTGCTGCTTTATCTCGTTAGAAGCAAATGCACTAATATTTTCCCATACGGTCGTTGGAGCCTTACCGTAAAGTTTATCTCTTTCTACCTGTGAATAATACTCAAATACATTATATTCACTTCTGTATTCTCTGAATTTTTCAAGGTAGACTGCATCCTCTCCGTATTTTTTTGATATTTCCTTCTCTAATATTTTACAGTCCATTCCTGCATCTGTTACTGATACAATGCCATCTAACATCCCCTGGATACCTGCAGCTATAACAAGGTAAGTGTTTGAATATGGATTTGGTGATCTTAATTCAAATCTTACAGCATCTTTATTGTCAATATTTCTGATAACACCAACGAGAACAGACCGATTTCTCGAAGGTGCATCCTTAGCGCCCCCTAAGGAAGTTACCGTGCACACCGGTGCTTCAAATCCGGGTTTAAGCCTGTTAAAGGCATCATTGGTAGCAGACACAATGGGATTTATAACTTCGTAATTTTTTAATATGCCCATAAGAGCACCATAACCTATTTCACTTAAGTATTCCTCTTTCATATTGCTCGGAGAAAATAAATTTACTTTTTTATTATCTTTAAGTCTTACCGCTACTCCTAAGTGCGTATGCTCTCCGTTACCTGCAACACCGTCGATGGGTTTGGCTTTGAATAAAACTTCCAACCCGTGATATCTGAATTGGTCTTCTATCAGTTCCTTTACGAAAATTTCATTATCAGCTGCCTGTATAGGACTAGAAAATCTCCAATCAATTTCTAACTGCTCCATTACATGGGTTATTCTTCCCTTTGCATCTATTTTATTGGTAATACCTCCAACTTCCTTATGCGCCATTTCCGGTTTCAAGTCATAGCATTCCAACAAGCCCATTATTTTTTCCAAGACTGTCCTGACAGTTCCCATTGTTCTTTTCCAATATTGTTCCTTTAATACCTGGGATGCATGAAGCTCCTCAAAATCAGCACTTTGCTCCGGTGTTTTCACCCACATTTCAAGTTCAGTTGCAGCAGTCAATACAACCTCATCAATGTCATCATATTTAAATCCTAAGGACTCTGCAATATGAGGAGTATTTTTTAAAACATTGTTTATTTCATTTTTAAAATGAGCTTCTGCTCTTTTAAGTATTGACCTGGAACAAACCAATTTGTCTTTGTGAATAATAAAAGAGGGAATTTTTAAAGTCCCTACAGGAAGACCATTTTCATCATTATAATATTCATAATTATAATCGACAAACCATGTGCAATCACAATCCGGCAGCAAATCAACCCTTGCATCGCTTAACCCGACTATCCCCTGCAATTCAACACTGGAGCCGTCTGTCTGAATGCCAAACTTAAGCATTTCTTCCATATCTTTTATAAATAATTTGACAGGTATTTTTTCGTCTGTTCCATTTCCGCCTATATCTACGCCCATAAAGGACACAAATTGTATTTCATTATGCTCGCATAAAATTTTAGTCAAATTTTCAATATCGTGATATTCAGTCTTTATTGTATAAATCATTTTGCCCATATATTTCTCCTCGTTTTTTGTTTGGGGACATTCCTCTAAAGCTTTCCCCAAAGAGTCACTCTCTCTTAGAGGTGTGTCCCCCTTCCTACTATTTGGGGACATTCCTCTACCTCCATAGACTATCCCTATAACAGAGGTGTGTCCCCATACCTATTTACATATATCTATAAGCTCGGAGGGTTCAAATATTAAATAATCCGGTTCATGTTTTTTAAGACTCTCAACTGTATTGTAACCCCATCCTACTGATGCTATATCCATTCCTGCATTTCTTGCAGCAGTTATATCTCTTATTTCATCCCCCACATAAAGAAATTTATTTAGGGTTATTTTTGCTTTTTTTACTATTTTCTTCATTTTTGATTCCTTGCCAAACATTCCGGCACTCACAATTATATCAAAAACATCAACATTATGTGCTTCTAAAAAAAGCTTAACATTTATTTTAGAATTAGTGGTAATTATTCCTGTTTTTATGCCCATTTCTCGAAGGGTGCATATAATGTGAAAAATATCAGGTTTGCATAGACTTATATTCTTAATATCTTGAGTTAATAGGGTTTTACCTTTCTTTAACAGAAAAGGCAGATACCTTTTTTTCAGTTCAATATATGCCATAACTTCCTTAGCATGCATCTTTTTCAGACGACCTAATTCATCCATGGTAATATTTCTTAAATTATATTTTTCTGCTAATTTTTGATATATAACAAAATTTGCTTCTTCAGTATCGGCTAAAGTTCCATCAAAGTCAAAGATTACATATTTATATTTCACTGACATCCATCCTTAATATAAAAATATAAATTTTTTTATTTATTAACTATATTATATTTTATTAATTGAGTCAATTTAAAGTTGAAAAAAAACTCCTTGTGGAGTTCTTTTACAATGATAATTATTTTGCCGCAGCCTTCCCTAATAAAGTTCATATACTGCTCCTCTTTAATAAGGCTGGTTATTACTTCATAACTAATTATATCAAATAAAGCTTAAAATGTACAGTATTAAGTTAATGAAACCTTCGGCGGGTCTGTGGTTTCACCTGTTTTAGGGTTAACAAATGCAAGCCAGTATCCGCTCTCCCCTTTATTATCATTATTTGCGTAAGACCAATTCTTGAATCCGGTAACACCTTTATAAGGTTGTTCTTCCTTTGTAAATTCTCCGGGTATTCCATATATAAACTTTGCAATTTCATCTTTTTCCTTGTAGATACCAAAAATATAATGCCCGTATTTTTTCATGAGACTTGCGCAGGTAGTCACACGATTTGACATGGGATACGGATAATATGTGCTTACTATTTGATTATAATAGGGCAATATTCCGTTTTTTATGCCCATTTCATCATAAGGAATATACCACCATTTGAAATTTTTTAACTTAACTGACAAAGGTTCAACTTCTTTAAAATCTCTTAAAGTTCTATACAGTTTCTCATCAAATCTGTTTCTGTAGCCTTGATTAGAAACATCATCCTTATTTAATTTTTCGGGAGTCTCCTCGGCTTCTTCATTATCTTC
>DHUT01000028.1:17387-17528 GCA_002409285.1 Firmicutes bacterium UBA5227
CTTCTTTTATTTCTTCTTTTTTTACCGGTACTTTTATTGTTTTTACCGGCTCTTGTATTGCTTTTTTTACTTCTTCTTTTATTTCACCCTCCGGTTTATTTTCTGCAGCTTTTGCCATTCCCTTCTCTTTTATTGCCCTTA
>DHUT01000028.1:17758-19888 GCA_002409285.1 Firmicutes bacterium UBA5227
TTCCTTTGCAACTTTTGTATCTATCTGCTTTTTTTCTCTTAGTTTGTCAGGTTTTAACTCTTGAAATTTTTGTTTCTCATGTGCAAAAATTTCTTTT
The DNA here is from genome assembly GCA_002409285.1 of Firmicutes bacterium UBA5227. Lineage (GTDB taxonomy): Bacteria > Bacillota > Clostridia > Tissierellales > Sedimentibacteraceae > Sedimentibacter. The sequence continues at coordinate 17,856 of DHUT01000028.1, forward strand.
ACTTTATTAACATCTTCTTCTAACTTTCTTACGGTGTCTAGGCTTGATGTGCTGAATAAGCTTGAATACAAAACAATTCTTCCATCCTTTACCACCGCACATACGTTGTAATCCTCAATTGCATTGCTGTTTTCAAAGGTGAGCATCTTTTTGATTATTCCCTTTTTATTATTTATATCTCCCAACTTGATTTTGTTGTGTTTATCCTTATATAAATAAACTTCGCTTGTTGATTTTGCATCACCTAAATTTTCAGCAGCTACAATCATGTTTCCTCTGTTCCCTCTCATGGCTAAACGTACATAGCCCTTATACTTGTCTTCTTTATTTACCGGTTCAAAAAATTTCAGCACTCTATAATTTTTATTGTTCATAAAAACCTCCTACAATCCCTGTTATTTATTTATATGCTGATTTTTTCGTATAATTACAGTTTTATTGGCAAGCTTTAATCACAACAACTTGGCAATATTATATAAATTGCTCACTAAAAGCCAGTTCTGAGGGAAATATCTCATAATGTTCCAATACCCAACGCCTTCAAATCCATATTCGCTGAATAGATCTAATTTTGCCATGATGCTTCGAGCATCTTCAAACCAAACCCTGTGCTGCCTTCTTTGGTCATCATAATATATGAAAAACGGAGCCTGAGACACCTCATCATACTGAATGTATGCTCCAACCTCAGCTGCTAACTCAACAGCCTCTACATTTGAAACAGAATCGGCTCTTGATACACCTTGAACATATGGCAGTATAAAATCATAACCATAGTTGGGAATGCCCATGTAGATTTTTTCCCTCGGGATTTCAGTCACTGCATAATCCAATACTTCTCTTACCTTGTCAACGGGAGACACAGCCATGGGAGGACCATAAGTGTAACCCCATTCATATGTCATGAGAAGCACCCTGTCTGAAGCTTCACCGATTCGAGGATAATTGTGAGCCTCGTATAGAAGTCCCGGCTGATCTGCAGATGTTTTAGGTGCTAGTGCAGTGAATAAGATATATCCTTCTGGGCTTATTCTGTCATTAACATTTTGAATAAAGTTAATAAACGCTTCTTCGTCCTCCGGCAATACGTATTCAAAATCTATATCTAAACCGTAATAACCTTTTTCTCTTAAATTCTGCAGGACATTTTCTATTAAGTTATTTTGCACAACCGGATCATTTAAAATTATATGTGCCAATTCGTTGCTGAAAGTACCTTCCTCTGTCAGTGTGGAAATAAGCATAAGCGGTGCTACCCCAAAATCCCTTGCCATTCGGATTAACTCTTCATCTTCTATGTCGATTAATTCTCCTTCTTCAGTGATTCCGTAAGTAAATATTGTAAGGTAAGTTAAATAAGGCAGTGTCTTCATAAGTACTGTCCTGTCTATATGCGGATAAGTATATCCAAGTACATGTATGGGACCCCTTTTTTCTACTGCGTTGCTTATAGTAATTTGGTCACCGGGAACAATTTGGTCCGCATATTCAATGAATGGATTGAGTTGCAGCAAATTAACTGTGGTGGTATCGTAGCTCCGAGCGATATCTGCCAATGTTTCACCCGGCTGTACAACATGAATTACTTCCGGAATTAGTATTACTAAAGTCTGGCCGGGCACAAGGTCATTGGGATTTTGAAGTTCATTATCTATTATTATTTTTTGCGGTGATATATTGTATTGACTTGCAATTGAATATACTGACTCTCCGGGCTGTACAACATGAATTATCATATTCATTCTCCTTTCTGTTCTCTAATTAGTATATGCATGAAAATTTCAATTGTTATGGAGAAATATGGGGAATGCATCGTAGTATAATGCAAAAAAATAATAAAAATACCCGCTCACGGTTTCAGCCACGAATAATTCTATAAGCTCATTCCGGATTAAAATCCTACAGCTTGCAAACTCGCTACGCTCAAACAGTGCAAGCTGCTTAACGGATTTTGAACCTGCATTCGCTAAGAATTATAATCGTGTCCTGCAAATGTTCGCTAAGTATTTTTATTATTTTTTGTCAGTGGTTCA
>DHUT01000028.1:20072-20478 GCA_002409285.1 Firmicutes bacterium UBA5227
TCTTTTACAATTTCTGCTGCCTTTTGAGGGTCTGCCTTTCCTTTTGTTTCCTTCATTATATATCCAATGATGGAGCCGAATGCTTTTTCCTTCCCACCAAAGTATGAGTCAACAGCTTCCTGATTTTGCGAAACAGCTTTCATGCAAATCTTCCTAAGAGCTTCATCATCTATTCCTTGCATATCCTTCTCAGATATGAATTCTCTTACCGGCTTTCCCGAATCAAGCATTTTTTCAAGAGCATTGCTTGCCATGCTGGAAGTAATTTTTTTGTTTTCAATCAAAGTAATCAGCTCGTTTAAATACTCCGGAGGAATGGATATGCTGCATTCTTCTTTTTCTGAGTCTGTAGGCAGCCTTCTGAATATCTGCCCTAATATATAATTGGATGCTAATTTTTTATTTT
>DHUT01000067.1:0-4212 GCA_002409285.1 Firmicutes bacterium UBA5227
ACTTGCCTATACCTAAAGCAAACTATCATACAATTGCAGTAAAGCCTACAGAAATGCAACAGGAAATGGTTAAGGATCTATCTGATAGAGCTGCCGATGTCCATGCAAACAAAGTTGACCCCTCTGTAGATAATATGCTGAAGATAACTTCTGATGGAAGGAAATTAGGACTTGATCAACGAATCGTTAATCCACTACTCCCTGATGATGAAAATAGCAAGGTAAATGCCTGTGTAAATAATATCTACAATATTTGGGATAAAGGTTCAGCAGAAAAACTGACACAGCTTGTTTTCTGTGATATTTCTACTCCCAAAGGTAAAACAGCACAGGTGCAAAGAGTGGCAGAGGCAGGAAATAAAACCATTAATGGTACGGAGCTTTATGCTCTGGAGGACGGTTTAGCTCAAGAGGAAGCTACCTATATAGCTACATTCAATGTCTATGATGATATACGGGATAAGCTGATTAAAAAGGGTGTGCCTGACCATGAAGTAGCCTTTATCCATGAGGCTAATACGGAAGCAAGGAAAAAAGAGTTATTTGCTAAGGTGCGTAGTGGTGATGTCCGTGTGCTTATTGGTAGTACCCAAAAATGCGGTGCAGGAACTAATATTCAAGACCGCCTTGTGGCACTTCATGATTTAGATTGTCCGTGGCGACCGGGAGATTTGACACAGCGTGCAGGAAGAATTGAAAGACAGGGAAATATGAATGATGAAGTAGATATTTACCGCTATGTTACTGAGGCAACATTTGACGCATACCTGTGGCAGACTGTAGAAAATAAGCAGAAATTTATCTCCCAAATTATGACTTCTAAAAGCCCTGTTCGTTCCTGTGAAGATGTGGATGAAGCAGCTCTATCCTATGCAGAAATTAAAGCCTTATGTGCAGGTAATCCAAAAATCAAAGAAAAGATGGATTTGGATATTGATGTGGCAAAGTTAAAGCTTTTAAAGGCAAACCATCAAAGTAATCAGTATCGCATGGAAGATAATTTACTAAAATACTTTCCCGATAACATTGAGAAGAACAAGGGATTTATCAAAGGATTTGAGCAGGACTTAAAGACTCTTTCCGAAAATACTCCTATTGAAGGTAAGTTTTTACCAATGATGATTAAAGGCAATACCTTTACAGATAAGGACAAAGCCGGTGCTGCTCTTCTTGAGACTTGTAAAGAAGTAAAAGGCAAAGAAATAGTGGAAATCGGCAGTTACCGAGGCTTTACTATGTACCTGTCTTATGATGGTTTTTATAATGAATTTCAGCTTACCTTAAAAGGAGCAATGAGCCATATAGCAAAATTAGGAACAGATGCAAGAGGAAATCTTACCCGTATAGATAATGCCCTTGCTAATATACAAAGCAGATTAAAAGCAGTTACGGATCAACTTGATAATTTCTATAAACAGCAAGAAGCGGCAAAATCAGAGATTGGTAAGCCATTCCCACAAGAGCAGGAACTAAAGGATAAAATTTCTCGACTAACTGTCCTTGATGCCGAATTGAATATGGGTGTAGGTGTTTCTGTACCACAAGAACAAATTGAAAAGAAAAATTCAAAATCTGAACGCTCTTCTGTATTAGATAGCCTAAAGCAGCCCTCACAGGCAGGTAGAGAGGTAAAAGAAAAGCAAGGGAAATACCTGGAGGTGAGATAATGGCAAATCGAAAAAGAAATGTTCAACTACACTTTATGGTAACAGAGCATGAACGCAGCTTAATAGATGAAAAGATGGCGGATCTTGGTACAAAGAACATGGGAGCCTATCTTCGCAAAATGGCTATAGATGGCTATGTTATCCATCTTGATTTATCCGATATACGTGAACTTGTAACACTTCTTCGTCGTACCAGTAACAGTTTAAATCAACTTACGAAACGTGTCCATGAGACAGGAAATATTTACGGTGAGGATATAGCGGCTTTGAGGGAAAGTTATAACAGGCTTTGGGATATAGCAGATGAAATATTATCCCGTCTTTCAACTATTTAAAGTTTGTATCATAGACAATATTTCTTTTCTCTGGTACTCTTTTTCTATACAATGTATCGATGGAAAAGGAGGATTTCATTATGCGGATACTGCTTAAAATATTATTATTCCCGATTACTCTAACACTAACTGTTATCCTGCTCATCTGTGAGTTTATATGTATGTTTGGAACAATGTTGCTCTCTATCTTGGCATTGCTCCTGTTCGCCTTAGCACTAGGGACTATGATTTTTTTAGGTGAGATTCAAGACGGATTAAAAATAATGGTACTTGCATACCTCATCAGTCCCTATGGAATACCTCTGTTTACCTCTTGGTTAATAGGAGAAATTGGGCAGATAAATGAACGATTGAAAGCTATTTAATTATTAGAGGGGGCGAAAGCATTTTTTGGCTATCGCTCCCTTAACTGACACACAGCAGGAGTACCAGCGGAAAGCAAGGGCGGCATAGCCGTTTATCTTGACCCTTGCTTTTTGATGGTACACCTGCTATTTTCTTTTGTTGATATTTTAACGGTGTGGAGATATAATTCTATGTAATAAATTAACAGGAGCTTTGAATTGCTGATTATTTATATTTTATTAAAGGAGTAAATGGAAATGAAAAAAATTGCGTTTTATATGCCAGTAATTATCTTTACAGTTATTTTTGGTTTAATAGCAATAATAATTAGGGATATTAGATTTATTATTTCACCTATTGTTGCCGTTTGGTTAGTTTTGTTTATGATAAGCGGTATTCTTTTAAGCAAAAATATGTTTTGGGGTAGCTTATTAGGAGCATTACCAGGAATTCATTGGATTTATATGGGGACGCAATATACAATGCAAACCATCAATGAGATGCCAATCGGGATTGTTATTATAACTTTTTATATTATTAGCGGTGGTTTTGTTTTCTATAAGACTAAAAAACAAATGACTTAATCTATTAAGTGTGTATATATAGCTAGTAAATTTCAATTTATCTATGCAAATATTAAAACCAACTACCTTATAAAAAATCGGTATAACGGGTAGATAAATAGGAATTTATGTTGTAGATATTAGTTAAAATGTGTCACAGCTAAGAAATAGGTATATGGAGGATAATAATGAAAAAGGACGCAACAGCAATTGGAATTATAGGGATTCCTGACGATGCAATGATTAAAAGGTTAGAAAAACAATTGGGAAAGCCAATTAAAAAGATTGAAAAAGGCGGGAAAATTATTTTGTTGGTTGGAAGAGGGCTGTTTAAAAAGAAAATTGTAATTCCATTTGAAAAATAATCCTTGCTACACATTATATTCAGGAAAGGAAGAAAGAAATGAAGAAAAAAACACTTATAATAATTGCTTCCATCGTGGTTTTCATTGCGTTATCCTCTTCTATCTATGTATTTGCGGGAACAAAGAACGCAGAAAAACTAATGTGGGAATATCTTGAAGCTAAAGGTTATACTACGGAGCATATTGAGAATATTGACGTAAAACATTCATTTTTAAATATTATCTTATCCTACAATGAATGGGCAATAAAAGTTCAATATGCTGATGAACCTAATGCATTATATATGTTTACAATAAAAGATGGACAAATAAAAGAAGGAGGAATCTCTGGGAGTGTCGATAAAGAAGATTTAAAGCATAAAAACTAAGCAAGGGGGACTTATAGCAGCTAAAAAGATCGACTATGCTCCCCTTTTCATATGTGCTTTATGTTTTGGCAATTTGCTGGTTTAAAGGGGTTGTTATAATCATAAGAAAAGTTGCAGATGGGAATGAGGTGAATGCAAAATGTACATATAGGATTTCATTTTGATCTTTACAGGAAAACCACTGGTACAAAGTCTGTTTTACAGGATTATTCATGGTGGATTGAACTTGTAAAAAATATTGCAAACTAGGCAGACAATTTTGAAATACGTTGCTGGTCAGATGAACCAGAAGCCATCGCCACAGGACAGAAGTTTGGTATGCAATTAGAAAATATTGAAACAACCGAATTGGTATTCCAAGGATCTATATCCGAAGTGTTTATGGAACATATCTACGAAGATGGATTTGATGAAAATGGCGGGCTAAAATGCTTTGCTATTAACTTTTACCAAGGAGAAGAACTACTCTTTCATTCTGGACATTACGGCACAGAATCGTATGTTTTTCTGAAAACCGAAGAAGAAGTTCATAAATTAGAACAATGGTGTAAGCAATACCCAATAATTAG
>DHUT01000067.1:4386-7941 GCA_002409285.1 Firmicutes bacterium UBA5227
TAATTAGCCGTGTAGATCGGTATGAAGAATTGTAAATGTTGGAACAAGTCGCTAGTTTTATAGTCATATATATACGAGGAGATGTTTAGATATGAAAAAAATTATATTCGCTATATTGTGCGTAATCATATTATTATTGGCACTAATAGGATGTAATCGTTCAGCACAAATTTCATATGATGCTTATGAAGAATTAGTTAGAAATCTTGAGAACACGGGTTTTACAATAGAGGCTGAAGATGTAGAAGAGAGTATACTAATAGGGGAGCGGAAATGGTTAACTCTTAATGGAAGTGATAATATATCGGTTTATTTATATGAAAACAACGATAGGATGGAAAAGGATGCCCCTTATTTATCTAATGATGGTTTTAGTTACGATAATGGGAAAGAGTCCATTGATATAGAATGGGCCTCATATCCTCATTTTTTTAAATCAGAAAATATGATTATTCTTTATGTTGGAGAGAATTCAGAAATTGTTTATGCACTTGAAGAACTTGTAGGCCCTCAATTTGCCGGGAAAACAGAATAGACAATCTGATATGACAAAGCATCTAATTTAGCTGTATATGACACATTCTTCAAAAAATGTGTCGTATTCGTATAAAATTGCGAAACAAGGGTTATTAATTTAATTCGCAGATAAACGGGAAATTATGCTGATGTTAACTTGCATTGCTTGTCGCAATGATGCTCTGCAATTATTGTAAAGGTAGGGTAATGAGGGAAAATATGTTTAATTAAAATCTTAGAAACCTACGTAAACAAAAAGGACTTTCTCAAGAAGAACTTGCAGAGCGATTGCATGTAGTACGCCAGACAATATCTAAATGGGAAAAAGGTCTTTCGGTACCTGATGCAGATCTTCTTATTAGGATTGCTGAAATTTTTGAAACAACAGTAAGCACGCTTCTTGGGGACACAGTAGAACCATCAGAGGATAAAAATATCATCGCACAAAAGTTAGAACAACTAAATACGCTGTTAGCTGAGAAAAAAGACGGAGTCGACGTATCTGGAAAGTAGTTGCAATTATTTTAATTTCCATTGCTGTCATAACTGTTCTATTAATTATTTTGAGCAAAGTTTTTTTACTTAATTACTATGGGTTAGAGTAATTCATATAGGCGATAAAGGATCAGAATCTGTAGATCTGTTTTAAGGCAATGACACATAATTCTTACTGCTTATATTGCAGAAGTAAAAAGAGGTTTGGGATTACCAATGTATGATGCTCAAAATGCTGTAGAAGAATTGAAAAATGAGCTAAAGCACCCAACACCAGAAAAGGTAGAGGCAATCAAAGATGCCTTAAGATATTTTTTGGTTACACAATAATTAAACCTGAATATGAACACAAAAAGTTGTTTGCTCTTATTTTGAGTAGGCAACTTTTTTATATATAAATATTATACTGATGAATTTGGAAGGTAGTATTTTAATGGCATTAATGTTATTGATTTTTATTTCAAGCTATAAAAATATAGATTGCAATTGTTCGATATATGGAATATAATAATGAATAAATAAAGTTAATGATGTATTATCAAGGATGGTGTGAAATGGAATATATAACGGCACAAGAAGCTGCTGACAAATGGGGTATAACACGTAGACGGGTACAAATTCTTTGCGCTGAAGGAAGAATAGATGGGGCAATGAAAATGGCTAATCTCTGGCTTATTCCAGAAAATGCTGAAAAGCCTGATGATGCAAGAAAACATAAAATCGGAGGTAGTAATGGAAAATAATGAATTAATAGCCTTAATTGAAAAGTTTGAAAAAAATCTTGATTACTACCATGATAGTAAAAAACACTATAATGAGCACTCTTGCAGAATTGAATATATTGATCCATTCCTTAAAATATTGGGATGGGATGTTTCTAATGAAAAAGGCTTGGCACCTCAATATAGAGAGGTAATAGCAGAAGATTATTCAACGGAAACTGATCGTCCTGATTATTCTATGACATTGAAGGGTGTATCAAAGTTTTTTGTAGAAGCTAAAAAACCAATGGTGGATATTTCTAATGACATCAGTTCGGCTTTCCAAGCTAAAAAATATGGATGGAACGCAAACCATAAAATTGTTGTCTTAACAAATTTTGAACATCTTATTATTTATGATACTACTTATGTACCAAAGGAAAGTGATTCTGCCTCTGTTGCACGATTTCGTAAATATCACTATAAAGAATACATTTCTAAACTTGATGAGATAAAAGAGCTAATTGCTCGTGATAATATTTATAATGGTAAATTTGATGAGTTTTGTGATAAAAAATTCCCTGGTGGAGTTGCGCATAAACAAAAAGTTGATGATTTGTTTCTGGAACAAATTAATCAGTGGAGGCTATCACTAAGTAATTTCTTATATAGTACATCTGAGAAATATCATTCTATTGAAAAATTAAATGATGTGGTACAGGAGTTTATAAACCAAATTGTGTTTCTAAGAATATGCGAAGATAAAAACTTGCCACTGTATCATAAATTAAAAGATACGATAAATGATGAATCGGAAATGAGTACACTTAAAGTTGCAGAAGCTGAGTATTATAAATTAAAAGATACATTTAATGATGAATCTATAATTAAGATGAAACTTGAGGAGCTTTTTCGTGCTGCTGATAGAAGATATAATTCTGGAATATTTGAAGGAGAAAATATTATTTTTGATTTAAACAATCAAATTATCATAGACATGATAGAAAGCCTATATTACCCTCAAAGTCCATATTTATTTAATATTATTGAACCAAACCTGCTTGGTAAAATATACGAAGTGTTTCTTACGGAACAGTTATCTTTTTCAGAAGAAGGGAAAATAATCCTTACTAAGAAAAAGGAATGCATAAATAGATCTGTTGTTACAACCCCATCAGAAATAGTTAAATATATGACGGTTAAAGCACTAAGCGATTTATGCACAGGAAAAACCCCTGATGAAATTCTCCAATTTAAAATTGCTGATATAGCTTGTGGATCGGGAATTTTCTTGGAAGAGGCTTATAATTTTTTAATACAGTATTGTGTAGAATGGTACCAAACTAATCAACCTGAACATCTTATAGAAATAAGTGGTGGACGAAAAAAGTTACCATTGGAAGATAAGAAAAGCATTCTTTTATCTTGTATATATGGAATTGATATAGATATCCATGCTGTTGAAGTAGCTAAATTTTCCTTGCTTATTAAGCTAATTGAAGATGAAACTACACCATCAGTAGAATCGTCTAATCCAATTTTACCTAATTTAGATAGTAATATTGCATATGGAAACTCCCTTATAAACAGCCAGGAGACTTCAAATATTACATTTACTACTGATGAGTTGATAGAAATAGTACCATTTGATTGGCAGACAATAAACAATGGAAATTCCTTTGATGCAATTATAGGAAACCCCCCATATGTTAACACAGAGGGAATGCATGCATTGTTACCAAATAAGGAATTTATTATATATAAGAAAAAGTATAAAACATCATACCAACAATTTGATAAGTATTTTTTATTTGTTGAAAGAGCTCTTCAAAAAGTTAAAGAT
>DHUT01000065.1:0-1830 GCA_002409285.1 Firmicutes bacterium UBA5227
AGTTTCAAAGCGTCTGCCCAGACGCTTTAGTATGGTTTCTTTTTTAGCTAAAAGGATGAAATGCCTATAAAATTTTACTTAATCATATATGCACTCGGTCCGCAATCATCAGTCTTTATTAATGAAATATCAAAAAACTCAAATTCCTTTTCAGCTTCTGATTTAGAAGAATAAAAAGTGATACCACTATACGGTTCCATGTTGTTTTTCCAGGAAACTTCCATATCTAAAAATTCTTTTCCCGATCTGTCTATCAGAAAGCATTCATGACGGTTATTGATATAGCATATGGGTGCATCGCTTTCCAAATCAGATTCCTGTCCTATTGTTCCTATAAAACCGTCGTTGCTATCTCTCGCAAGAATATCTACCTGCGGAACCGTATAAAAGTCCGGCACAGGAACATCATCATCAAAAATAAAGTGAATGTCGTAAACATCAGCATATCTTAGATATTCTTCGTTTTTGCTTCCGATATTCATTGAATAAACTGTAGTTCCTGACGGGATAACCTTAGCATCCGGAATAAACACTACCATACAACCCTTTAATTCTGTCCTGTCTAAATAAATCTTTCTCATCTGTCACTCCTCCATTATTTTATAAATATCATATTAAACATTTCGAAAAATACAATATCAAATCATCATCATTCACACAGCTTGAATATGGTTCTAATATCTTTCCATTGTACCAAACTCCTGAACCATCAGGTATATATCCTCGTTTTACATACATTCTTTGTGCAGATCCATATACGTTATGTAATCCTACCGCAAGAGAAACATAATCACTTTTCTTTTTTGCAAGTTCCTCTGCAACATCCATAATCCTATTGCCAATACCTCGTTTTTGATATTTAATAAGTACATTAAAATCAACAATTTCCGGTATGTTTTTATTTGCAAAAGGTCCAATATCCGCCAGCCTTGCTCTAAAAATCCTTTTACAAGTTTCTCTATATCATATTCCACCATGGATCTTATAATCAGACCATCCTTATTATGATAAATCATTTAATATATCCCCTTTTTTGCTTCTTGTAATTTCTACTTATTCTTTGCTGTCTTTTTGCGCAGTTTAAGTATAATGCCTTGTTTAATCGCTATTTCCTGAAAAAGCGAAACTATAATTTCAGCCTTTTCTTTCATTGTAATGCCATCAAGTGAATCCTCTGCAATCTGTTTCATCACATTTTCTATATCATGCAATTGTAAAAGATTTACAGCAACACAATAGAATGTTTTTCTGCGTCCGTCATTATATTCTGATATCAACATTTTAAGTATTTCAGATTTTTTACGTTGTTCTTGACAATATGATTCTATTCCCATTTCCTGTACCTTTATAATATCTTTTAGCTGATGCTGATGAGTAATAAACGAATCATACTCATCTATGCCTTCGTATCTCCAACATGGATATTCAAAACATAGAAAACAGAACTCAACCTTGTCATGCTGAAGACTGCATTTTGCTATTGCACAGGACTGATTACCGGCACCTCCGCCACAGCCCGGGCAGTATCCATCCAAATGCATAGAACATAACCCACAATTGAGACCACAAAGTGAAAAAGATAAATTTGACCTGTTAAAATCTTTCATCTTAACTACCACCTAATTAATGTTATAAATCTACAGAATATTAGACAACCTTATTGAAAATAACTGTCTTTTCTTTAAGAGAGATCTTTCCTACCTGGTAGCCATATTGAGTTAATTCCTTTTTATAATTCAGAAAGGAATGGTCAATATCAATTCCTATGATATCATGTATTTCATCAAAAGATAGCTTCATTGTCGAGTTGCCGTTATTATGAACATATTC
>DHUT01000065.1:2018-20377 GCA_002409285.1 Firmicutes bacterium UBA5227
CCTTAAAATTATAGTTTTTTATAATATATTTTTGCATCTTCATTAAAATAGTCCTTACGTGTTTCCAGATATGAATATCCATATTTTTCATACAATCCATAATGGTCAGTTGCAAGGTATACAATCAGATGATTATCTGATATTGCCTGTTCCTCTGCATACCTTAAAAGCTCTTCACTATATCTATTTCCTCTGTAGTCCGGATATGTATATAGAAATCCAAGCCACGGATACATGCTTTCATCACGTACGCAATCCTGTCTTGTAAGTGTTACGAATGATACTATGTTTTCACCGTCAACAAGAAGAAATAATTTACCGCCTACTCCCAGTAATTCATCAAATTTTTGTGTATCATTTAATAATTTAACCAGAAACTTTGCCGCACTCCAGTCTCCAAGAGCAATTTGTTCTTTCCAGTGTTCTTTATTGCCACTCGAAAAATATTCAATAATTTTCATTTTTAATCTCCATAATATCATATTTGATAAATCTGAAATTTTCTATTCTCCCGGCCAGTTTGTATCTATAATATTTCCATTATCATCATAATACTCATATCTATGTACGTAGGGACCTTTACCGCCATTCGCATATGGATCATGACCTCCATTACCCCCATCCACCATGATTTTTAATTGCTTTCCTCTGACAAGTGGATTTATATAATCATAATAATAAACAGTAATTTGAAGAAAGCTGTTCACATAGGCCACCATTTTCTTGCCATTCTTTTCAACGACATGCTCAGGCTGATGCCAGAAAGCAAAGATAACCGGAGACAACAATAGAAGCGAACCCAGCAACAAAGAAATAGCCGCGGTACCGATTCCCGATATAATGCGTATAGAGGATTTAAATTTTATGTTCTTCGTAATATCATAAAGATATTTAATTATTTGACATATAATTAAAAACGATAAAACAGCTACCATAGCTATAAATGGATAAAAAACTGTATGCATAAAAGACATATTAAAAATATTAAGTATTAACTCAATTAAATTGTATATGACCAAAGAAATTGTCAATGTAGTAATATTTAAAATAATTCCTTTTCTTTTTCTCATATTTATGTCCTTTCCCTTGTGGTAATCCCAATGTCAAGGATTTGGTCAGAAGCATAGCAAAATCAACATATTCCTGATATTGTAAAAAAATTCAGGCAGAGCCTGAATTTTTTTGTTAAATAACTGCTATGGCGTCAATTTCTACGTTGGCATCTTTTGGGAGTCTGGATACTTCAACACATACTCTTGCGGGTTTTGTGTCTTTGAATACTTCTGCGTACATTTCGTTGATTAGTGCGAACTGATTCATGTCTTTAATAAATACCGTGCATTTTACAACATCTTTTAAAGATGCTCCCGCCTGCTCCAGTATCGCTTTAACATTCATCAGTGAAATCCTGGTTTCTTCCTTGATATCTCCTCCGCTGTATAGCTCTCCTGTTGCAGGGTTAATGGGAAGCTGACCTGAAACATAAATTGTATTTCCCGCTTTTATTCCCTGAGAATAAGGACCTACAGCTGCAGGTGCATTATTAGTTTGTATTACTGTACTTGACATAACATCCTCCTACTTCCAATTATTTATTCCATATTGTTCTACATCTATTGAATTGTTATCAAGCCACAGCGATTCTAAGTCATATATTTCTCTTTCATCCCTGTGAAAAATGTGAACAATTATGTTGTCTGTCTCTAATAATATCCATCTTCCTGTATCAAAGCCTTCCTTATAGTAGAAATCCATTCCTGCTTCATAGCCTTTTTTCAGCACCTCATCAGCAATGGCAACTGTCTGTCTTTCATTGTTTCCGCTGCAAATTATAAAGTAATCGGTAATGGAGCTAATTTTGGATATATCTAATACTGTAAAATTATATGCCTTTTTATTATCACAGGCTTTTAGTATGGTTTCTATATTTTTATAATCCTGGTTCATTTTCCCTCCTTATAAAATTTTAGTGTTATCAATGAATCTTTGTCAAGCTCTAAATTTTTCATTTTAACATACTCTACGGTACTTTCCAGCGATATTGCTATCGCCTCATCAATGTTTAGATAAGCCTTCTTCCTGAGCTTATCAACGCCCTCGTATTGCCGTCCCAGCTCTATTTTATCCGCAATAAATATTATTTTTTCAAGCATGCTCATGTTTTCTCTGCCTGTTGTATGGTATCGTATAGCATTAAGTATTTCTTCATCCTGTATATTGAAAACTTCCTTAGCCACCTCTGCACCTGTTTTTGAATGTGTCAAGTTATCATGCTCCTTCAGCTTTTTACCGCAGTCGTGCAGAAGTCCTGCTATTTTAGCTTTTTGAACATCTGCTCCGTAATGTACCGCAAGCTTTTCAGCTTCCTCCATGGTTCTTACGCAATGACCATACTGCTTTGGATTAAAAGCTTCAAGCATTTTTTCTAATTCATCTATGTCCATATTTCACCTGTACAATTTATTTTTAATTATATACTGCTCCACAGTTTCAGGAATTAGGTATTTTGCAGATATACCGTTTTTAAATCTTTCTCTTATTTCTGTTGAGGAAATCTGAAGCATCGGAACCTGAAGAAGTTCTATCTGCCCGTTTAAATCTCTTCTTATTTCTTCGACTTTTGTATGAACTTTTTTTTCGTCCATTCCCGGTCTTGATACGGCTATAAATTTACATAGTTTTAAAATTTCCTCCGGTTTATACCAGTTAGGCAGATTTATGACCTCATCTGTCCCTGTTATAAAGTAAAACTCCGTAGTAGGATACATTATGTGAAACTGTCTCAATGTTTCTAAGGAATAGCTTTTATCCTTTTTATTAACTTCTACATCCGAAACGATAAATTTATCATTGGAAACCACCGCTAAAGCAGTCATTAAGTATCTGTCCCAGGGACTTGCAGAAACACCATCCTTATGAGGAGGATTTCCTGTGGGAACAAAAATTATTTCGTCTAATTTATATATATTTAATGCTTCGTTAGCAATAACCAAGTGCCCTAAATGTATGGGATCAAAGGTTCCTCCCATAATTCCCACCTTTTTCATTAATTTCTCCTTTTAATCTTTACAATTGTATAAACCATTGAAATTATACCAACTGTTATATATATTGTCAAATTTTCCGATGTACCTGAAAACATTATTATTAATAGTTTGCCTAATGACACTCCCAATATTCCCGAAAATATATATGGAAAATATGTTTTTATCCTGCTGTTTTTAACTATGTTAACCCTCTCAATCAAACTGTTCCTTCCTTCATAGTACCCTTTCATGAAGCCTGTGTAGGAAATGATTAGTATAACAGATGCAAGAATCATTACCGGAACTAAAGCCATAATAAATTTATTGTCAAAGCATAGCATTACGGACATTAAAATGAAAAGCGGAGTGAGCACAACCTGAGTATATGAATCTCCCAGACCTGCAGCAATTCCCATCATTCCTTTTTTTATAAACATAATATCATCTGTGTTTTCATCTGCAATTTTATTTTTTTGTTTTGACTCTTCCAGAGATATAATATATCCATGTATCGGAGTCCCCATATTTGGCTCGGTATTGAAAATTTCGCTGTGCCTGTGTATGGCTCCTGCAATCTCCTCCTCACCGGTATAAAGCCTTTTAAAAACATTTCTCATACTATGAGCAAATGCCATGCCCTGAAGTCTTTCATAGCTATAGCAGGAATGAGAAAAGTTCATCCACACAAACCATGAATAGATTAAATCTCTTTTTCTTATTTTACCGTTTTTACCATGAGTTTCATAATCCTTACTATTTAAGATTAACTTCATTTTTTTATTTGACAGCAGTAAAATGATTGCTGACACAATGAGAAAAATAATGTATGAGCTTGGATTAACTAACAATGCAGTAGTTAAGGACATAGCAAAAATTAAATAACCTTTTTTACTTTGAAGTTTATAAAGTATATTCCAGGTTGAAGAAAAAACCAAAAAAATCCCTGCCAAAAATAGTACGTATTTAATATTAATAATAAATTTTCTTAAAAGCAATGTTACAAATACTGTCACAAGTATGACAGCGGCACTCATGATAAATAAAAGCAACTGGGGCAACAATCCGTCGTAAATTCCTATATGCGGATTCATACCCTCGGCAAATTTCTTTTCATATTTTTTTACAAATACGGAGTTTATATTTAATCTGTATTTCCAAATCAAAATCCCCAGAAACCCAAAAGGATATGCCGCAGCCGATGCTTCCACAGGTGACAGCCCGAACAATACCGCCATCAAAGCTGCTATCATTGCCGTCAGGCATTGATCTCCCTCAAGAGATCCTCCGGTAGAAACAAAATCTATATAAATTATGTTTACTACCGCACCTGCCATCATGCCTGTAAATGGTTCACCCAGTACCAATCCGGTTAAGCATCCTGCAATTACCGGTCTGTACATTGTATAGTAGCCCACACCAAGAGACAAAGCAGTACTGCTGGCCCAATAATATAAAACACTTAATAAAATAATCTGTTTAATATCCATACGTCCCCTATTCCAGAGCCTTCCCTTCATCCCCGGGAAGCATTTTTATTTCAATCTCGCACTGCCTTGAAATTTCCCTTAGAATACTAAGTTCTGAATCGCTTAAATAAACGGAATTATAATATTTCTTTCTTTCAGGGTTGCTGCCAAGGTTCCCTAAATTAATTTTATTTAATTTAACATTTGATTCAAGTAATTTTTTTATATACTCAATATTTCTTAAAAGAATAAGTATTCTTGTTCCCTCGTCATCTTTATTTAAATATTCTAACGCCTGGCGGCAGGATAATATATGTACTTTAATATTATCCGGCGCGGCGCTTTTTATTAATAATGTCATAAATTCATCTGTTGCATATTCATCGTCAATTATGAGCACTTCATCAACTTTTAAATAGGGTATCCAGGAAACAACAACCTGACCATGCATAAGCCTGTCGTCAACCCTAATTAACGCAATTTTTTTCATTCTTCCTCCGTTAATCTGCCAAAAACTTCTCATTTACAAAGACTATACTTTTCTTTCCGTTTTTGATTATTTTTTCAGCTATTTCTTCTAAGCCATATGTATCTCTGTTAACAGCTATGTCTATAAATAAAGGGAAATTTATACCTGTTATGTGATAAAATTTATTATTTTTCATTGCTCTAAAAACTGCATTGAATGGGCTTCCTCCATACATGTCTGTAAAAACTATCAAATCATCTTTTGAGAGCCTGGACACAGATTCTTCGACCATATTTAACAATTTTTCAAAGCTGTCACCCTGCTGAAATGAAATACTCTCTGCATTTTCAACCGGTCCTATTATTAATTCTGAACTTTTTAATAATTCTTTACCAAAATTACCGTGTGTTACAAGCAATATATTTATCATACTTCAAATGCCTCCTTTGTTATAACAATCTGTTATCTATATTGTAAATGAAGTTAATAAATTAGTAAAGAAAGATTTGTAAAATTAATTCACCGAATGTCAACCTGTTACGTATATTAATTATGAGAATTATCTATTAAAAAAATGGAGGATTATATGAATTACCAAAATAATTATAGAAATAGTATGCCTCATTATGATTCAATGCCTTTTAACTGCAATCCGGGATATCCGGGTATGCAGCCATACGGATACCCGGAAGCATACATGACAAAAACAGGACCCAATATGCCCAATATGCCGATGCCTGGAAATATGATGAATGAAATGCCGTTTATTCCTGAGAGTGAAATTCCTTTCCCTAACGGCGACATGCCTGCTATGCCAAATATGCCTGGAACTGGTATGCCTTCCTTGCGTGAAGACGTTAATATGCCTGGAATCCCAAGATACCCAAGTATGCCGGGTTACCCTAATATGCCGGGAATGCCATCAACACCTTACACACCTGCAATGCCGCAAACTCCGGGAAACATGGTACCAGGTATGAATCCGGGAACAAATATGCCAACAACTATGACTCCGGGAACAACTCCCAGAACTCAGTATCCGGCTACAACACCGCAAGCTAACACATCGTCAATAATGCCAAATATACCGAATATACCGACCATACCAAATATACCAAATATACCAACCATACCGCAAATCACATGCGAGCAGCTTATGGAACTGATGCGATTAATGAATTGCGATATGGAAAATATGAATAACACGGAGAATATGAATAACACGGACAATATGGAAAATATGAATAACATGAACAACAATACAACCAATAACACCAACGGTTCCAATAATACTTCCCGAAGCAAAACAATTAAGTAAGTAAGTAATTTATATGTAATATTCAAATGACCCCCGTTTGAATATTACATATACTCGTTTCTATTGCAAGTCGAATTTTATCATTTTTTATGTATTTCCAAAAAAATAATTTAAAAGTGTACATACAGTTTTTCAGCTTTGCTGCATATAATATATAATTCCGGGGGTGGTTTTTTGATAGAAAATATATTGCAGCTTTTATTACCATTGTCTGTTTTTATTTTTGGTTACATAACAAATGGGAGCTCATTCCCACAGCCATTGGATAAAGAAGAGGAAGCGGAGCTTATTCAAAAATCTAAAGAAGGTGACATGGAAGCAAGAAACACTCTTATAGAAAGAAACCTCAGACTGGTGGCCCATGTAATAAAAAAATATAAGACAGTGGGAATTGACCAGGAGGACTTGATTTCTATAGGAACCATAGGCTTAATAAAGGCTGTATCAACATTTGACAACACTAAGGGTATACGTCTGGCAACCTATGCTGCAAAATGTATCGACAACGAGGTACTTATGACAATCAGAAGTGATAAAAAGCTAAAAAAAGAAATTTCTCTTCAAGGTCCCTTAGGAACTGATAAAGAAGGAAATAATATTTATCTGATTGATATCATAAAATACGAAGGAGAAGAAATTGTAGGGAGACTCGATAAAGAGGAAAAAATCAAGGCTCTTGATGAAATTCTCGATAAGACCCTGCAAAAAAGAGAAAAAACAATTATTGAAATGCGATACGGTATAAGAAACAACGAGCATAAAACCCAGAGGGAAATTGCAAAGCTTTTAGGAATTTCTCGCTCATATGTGTCAAGGATAGAAAAAAAAGCTTTAAAAAAACTATATGATGCCCTTGTAAGTAATGTGGGAAGTTAATACATAAATGGGGTTGGGCGCAGGTGGGACACGTGTCCCACCCACGCTTATTCTTCCACCTTTTTTCTCAATATATAGTAGGGTTCAACATCTTCATTTATTTCCATTCTTATAATCTGCTGTGCATGAGGAGCAGATTCTATTGTGTTTCCATCTTCATCCTGCATTTTTTTCGCAGTAATTTCAAAATGCCTGCCTTTAGGTCCGAAGCATTCAAGAAGATCTCCTTCGGAAAATTTGTTTCTCTGCTCTATTACCGCAGTCCTGCTTTCTCTGTCATAGGATCTGATAATTCCAACCACATCGTATGTCCTAATGTAGCTGCTTGAAGTATAAAGCTGACCGTCCTTGTAAGGGTTCCCAAAGAAAAATCCGTAGGAAAAATCTCTGTGCGAGGATTTTTCAAGTTCTTCCTTCCAGTACTGTGTATTTCTTTCATCTTCGGGCTTTTCAAGCTCGTCTAATGCATTTCTGTAAGAACGCACAGCTATCGCCGTATAGTATTCACTTTTGTTTCTGCCTTCAATTTTCAGAGCCTTTATACCCAAATCTTTAAACTTCTGCAAGTGCTCAACCATGCACATATCCTTGGAATTCATGATGAATGTTCCTTCATCATTTTCCTCTATTGGGTAATACTCTCCCGGTCTTTTTTCTTCAACAAGGTTATATTTCCACCTGCAGGCCTGTGCACAATCCCCCTTATTTGAAAACCTTCCGGTCATGAAGCTTGATAACAAGCATCTGCCTGAATAGGAAATGCACATTGCTCCATGAGCAAAGGCTTCAAACTCCAAGTCTTTTGGTGAGTTGTTAACAATTTCCTCTATTTCTCTGAAGGAAAGCTCCCGAGCCAGTACTATCCGGTTAACTCCCTGTTTGTACCAAAAGTTCGCCGCACGATAATTAGTTGTGTTTGCCTGGGTTGATAAGTGAATCCTCATATCAGGAATTGTTTCTTTTACTATTTCTATGATACCCGGATCAGCTACTATCAGAGCATCTGCGCCGATTTTCTGCAAATATTTCAAATATTCCTCAATACCCTTTAAGTCATCATTGTGTGGAGCTATATTAACCGTTATATTCGATTTTCTTCCATGCTTGTGGCAATATTCAACACCCTGCTCCAAATCTTTGTTTGTAAAATTTTTGCTGCCTGCTCTCATTCCCATTGATTTGCCGGAAAAATAAATTTCATCTGCTCCATACTGAACCGCCATAATCAATTTATCCATACTCCCTGCAGGAGCCAGTAACCTTGGTAACATAATTTCTCCTTTATTTTATTAATGTAACTGCCAAACCGTCTCCTAACGGCAGAACTGATGTAACATATCTTTCATCATGAGAAATATATTCCAGATAATTTCTCAAGTTTCTCACCAGTGTCTTTTTTCTCCTGACCACCAGGTCATCAGTTGCAATCATTCCCTGGTAAAGTACATTGTCTGACAGAATAATTCCGCCCGGCTTCATTTTCTCGCTGCATTTATCAAAAAAAGTTTTGTAGTAGCTCTTCGCTGCATCAATAAATGCCAAGTCAAAGGTGCCTTCTACAGAATCTAATATTTCGGAAGCATCACCGAAATACACATCAATATTTTTATCCAAGCCAAAGTCTTTTATGTTCTCTAAGGCTTCATTGTAGAATTTTTCGCTTCTTTCAACAGTTACAACTTTTCCCTGGTTATTCATTGCACAGCTCATAAAAATTGATGAATATCCCACATTAGTTCCCACTTCTATAATGCTTTTTGCGTTAAGCTGATTAATAAAAAGCTTGATTAACTGCCCTACCTCCTTATGAATAATTGGAAGTTCCCTTTCTTCGCATTCCTTTCTGAATGCTTCAAGCCTTTCATTTTCATCAGGAATAAGCTTATTAATATAGCTGTCAATATATTCTCTGTTTATATTATCCATTTTTTATCCTTATTTTTATTCATCTGTATCAGTCCAAATACTCGTTTGCTGCCTTGATATGTTCATCATAGTCCTTTGAAAAATAATGAGAGCCGTCTCCCTTTGCCACAAAGAACAAATAATCAACATCTGCCGGTTCAAGTACAGCTATTATTGAAACTCTTCCGGGAGAATTAATAGGTGAAGGAGGCAATCCTTTTATTATGTACGTATTGTACGGCGAATCGATGGCTATATCATCATAAGTAAGTCTTTCTTTCCATTCTCCATGAGCATAATTAACTGTAGCACAGGACTGAAGCTTCATATCAATGTCCAGGCGGTTTAAAAATACAGCCGCAACCTCGTCTCTTTCTTCATCAAGCAAAGCTTCTTTTTCCACAATACTGGCAAGGTTTATAACTTCCTCAAAGCTTAATTCTGAACCTTCCATCCTCGGTTTTATTTCTTTGACATAAAACTTATCAAATTGAGACAGCAGTACTCTGACAATATCTTCCTCAGAAGAATTAATATATACATTATAGGTGTCAGGCATCAGGTATCCCTGGAGATTATTAATGTCAGGATTTTCACTCAAAAATTCAAAATCATCCCTAAATACGGATGCATTGTTCATAAGATCGAGAAGCTTGTCATAATCCAAGTCAAGCTGTTCTGAAATTGACTTTGCTGCATCCTCTACTGTCAAGCCTTCAATTATTGTAACATTAGCGGTGTTATCTGAAATACCTCCATTTGTTAGTGCCTGGAGCAGTTCATCCGCATTCATACTTCTTGATAATACAAAGCTTCCTGCTTTAAGCAATATGTCCCTGTTGGTTTTTTCGGCATAATATTTAAATGCAAATGTATTTTTAATTAGATTATTTTCATGCAATATTTGTGCAATATTATCTGTGGAGCTTCCTGAGGGTATTTCTACCGTAATTCCGTCAGTATCTGTTTTATCCACCGCTTCTAAATTTTTATTAATAAAACTGTTGGCAAAAACATATATTAATACTACCACAGCAACAAGAATCAGGATAGCATATTTTTTCTTCATATAATCCTCCTTTGATTAAAATCTCTTAAATTATACAACTTTTGACTGCTAAAAACAACAAGTAAAATTGTAAGATGATTTTTAAGCCTTAAGAAATTTTTAATCAATGAATAAAATCTTATGATAAAGATATAATAATAAGGCTTATTACTTTCAAGAGAGGGTTGGTTCTATTGGACTTGAAAAGAGGTAAAATTGAACATGAGTAACACTCCTGGAAATAAGATTACTAAAAAATTACGTGAAATAAATAAGAGCGATGTAAATTTACAATTGACCAGCTTAAATGGAAGACTTGAACCGGATTTAGATATTCTTGCGAAAAACGAGAATGAAAAATTAGTCAATAAAAAAATTGTAAATAATAAGCCGTCTCAGTTTGGACCTATATTAGGTGTGGATTTTCACATGATTAAAAAATAATTTGAAGTAATAGGCACTTAAGCAGCCGGCGAAATTCGCCGGTTGCTTTTATTCCATCTAACAGCAATCAGAATTCAGGATCTCTTTTTTAGTTTTATTATACAAGGTATATAACTTGTAATATGTGCTTTCCTTCTCAAGCAACTCTTCGTGTGTTCCGATTTCTGCTATTTTACCTGTATCTAATACAATAATTTTATCAAAATTCTGCACAAGCTTTAAATTATGAGTGACCATGAGAACAGTCTTTCTTCCGGTCAATGAATCTATGGATTTCTGCACTAATTTTTCCGATTCGGTATCCAGTGATGCTGTCGGCTCATCCAATAAAACAATCGGCGCCTCGCTTAAGAAAGCTCTTGCTATTGCAATTCTCTGGCTTTGACCTCCAGAAAAATTTTTACCGCCCTCGTCAACAACAGTGGAGTAGCCTTCCGGCAATGATGAAATATAATCATGTATCCCTGCCGCTTTTGCAGCCTCTGTTACTTCATCATCTGTTGGAATCCGGCCCTTTTCATATACTCCCAGCGCTATATTTTCCCAAATAGTCCTATTAAGCAGCGGAGCTTCCTGAGACAAATATACAAAATACGAACGCCAAGATTTAAGAGTACATTGGTTTATTGCAACATCATCAATGTAAATATTTCCATCACTCAAAGGATAAAACCGCATCAATAATTGAAGTACAGTTGATTTACCACTTCCTGAAGCACCTACTAACGCAATTCTTTCTCCCCTATTAATATCAAATGATATATCTTTTAAAACAGTTTTATCTTCTTTATAATTGAAGTATATATCCTTTAAAGAAACCACATTTCCCTCTGAAGTTAACTCAACTTTATCTCCTGCCTCATCTTCCTCATCCCAGCCCAGGACGTTTAATGCTCTTTCTCCTGATGTAGTAGCCGCTATAATAAAATTCCATGTTCCGCCAAGACATTCTAACATATCACTTATACCGTTTTGCAGCGGAAAGGTTAAGAGTATTAATGAAAAAGAAATATTATTCGTTGTGGTAAGCCACATGCCTGTACCTAAAAATGCTATCATTGAAATAGTGTTTAACAAACTTTTAACAAAGGTAATATTAATTTGAATGTTTTTAGTATCACTGACAACATTCACTGCTTCAATATTTACTTCATGGTACTTGTTTAATATGCCTGGTATAAAGCCCATTGCTCTATGAGAAGAATTACCTTCCTTAATCTCCTGAAATGAATGTGTTAACTTCTCCGTCAATTTACGCGCCAGTATATTCTTACTTTGTAATTCTACAGAGTACTTAACAGAAACTGCCAAAGAAACAATTCCGGTTATAATGGGAGCTATGGCAAGTCTTAGATCAACGGAAACTATAGTCATTAATGAAGCAATTCCCTGAATTAACGGAACGAAAAAAACAAACATCAGCCCTTGAAAATAAAAATCCTCTACCGTGTCCATATCTGATGTAACTATAGTCATGGCTTCACTTGAATGATGCAAGGACGCATTGGATTCTGTCTGTTTAATCCATTTGGAAATTAGTTTTCTTTGCAGACTTGCTCTAATATTCATGGAGCCAATAAGGTTCAGCACATATCCCAATGTCATCAGTATAATGGTAATTGCCAGAAAAATTAAAATATTCCTTATAAAATACATATCTGCAGAAATATTTTGAAAGTAGTCAAGAGATGAACTTAACAGCATTCCTGTTGACAGGCTGACCC
This sequence comes from Firmicutes bacterium UBA5227, assembly GCA_002409285.1. Lineage (GTDB taxonomy): Bacteria > Bacillota > Clostridia > Tissierellales > Sedimentibacteraceae > Sedimentibacter. The sequence goes on from DHUT01000065.1 coordinate 14,295, forward strand.
CATAGGAACCAAGTCCTACCAGAATCATTCCAATTAAACACAAAAGCCATAATGGTAAAGCCACCCTGATCATTCTGAAAAAAATATTCATTGTTTTTAAGAATCTGTTTTTATCATTCATCGGGTTCAGCCTCCCATTTTTCATACAATTTTGTATACAACCCTTTTTTGCTCAGCAGTTCTTCATGTGTGCCCTCTTCAGCTATGGAGCCGTAATTCATTACTATAATTCTATCGGCTTCCAATATTGATGAAAATCTGTGGGCTACCATTATTTGAGTTTTATCTGCATTAAATAGCTTCAGCGAATTTAAAATTTCAGCTTCATTTTTTGTATCCAACGCTGAAGTAGCTTCATCCAAAAGTATCAATGGTGCATCTTGCAGAAAAATGCGCGCAAGTCCCACTCTTTGACGCAGTCCACCGGACAGCAAGTGTCCGTTCTCACCTACTCTTACTTCCCAGTTGTCTTGCTGCTCTTCAATCCATTCCAACAGATTAGAGCGTTCTGCAGCAAGTTTGACCTCGTCAAATGTTGCATCAGGCTTTGCACAAACTATGTTATCATAAATGGAGGCATCAAATAGAAATGTACTCTGCTCCATCATTCCCATATTCTTTCGCAGAAATTCTGAATTCCATTCACTTATCTCATTGCCCCAAATCTTTATTTCGCCGGAGTCTGCCCTGTACAATCCTGCAATCAGTTTCATCAATGTACTCTTGCCACAGCCGCTGGGACCCACAAGTGCAATATTTTCTCCCTTATGTACCACAAGTGAAAGATTAGATATTATTGCATCATCAGAAGAAGGATATTTAAAATTAATATTGTCTGCTTCAATTGCTACATCGCTCTTAGCTGACTCTTCATTGCCACTTATACACTCAGGGATATCCCATATTTCAAATAAACGTTTTGCTGATGCCAAACTGCTTGGCATATTTACTATAATATTAGGAAGATTAAATAACTCATTGGTTGCATTTTGTGCCAGTAAAAATACTGAAATAAAACCCTGCACACTTAAAATATTATTACTCACCTGATAAATGCCCGCAAGTACACATCCAAAAAGCGGAAGGGAATTTACTAAAAGTCCGGGCACTGTTTCAACGTATGATTTTCCCAGTCCTTTTATGCCCTTATTTTTATAGTTGGCTATCGCTTTCACAGCCCATTCATCAGACTTTTCCTGTAATTTATATGATTTAATCATGATGCGATTGGATATTAAATCCTTAGTTTCTGCAGTCATTTCTCCATAAGCCACTCTCCAGGGCATGATTCCATCTTGTGCATTTTTAGTTATTCTCTGATAGAGAAAAATAAGCGCTACCGGAAAAATATATCCTATTGCCATTCTCCAGTTTATCATTAATAATATAACTGACAATACAATTGGTATCAAAATATTACGCAGTCCGGTAATGATGAGCTCGCATCCGTTTGCAGCTAAATTAACATCTGTGTTCACTCTGCTCACTATATCTCCAAGAGGAATTGGCTGAACCCTGCTAAATTCACCTGTGAGTACTGTTTTGGCGGTTTTTTCACGATAGTTCATTTTAATGTTTTCTATCATTTTAACTAAATGTTTGCTGCGCTTCCAATCTAACAATGTAACAGCTGCGCTTGTTAAAATGAAAATTACAAAGCTCAACATCATTTTTTCAAATGTTGTATCAATTATATTTTGCGTAATTGAACCCAGTGCAAAACTGCTTACTACGGTTAACAATCCGATTATGCAAATTGATACTACCTGAAAAATATAGCTATTCCTTTGTTCGCTTGTTGAAATAAGCCGTTTTATAGTATGTATCATTTTCATATTATCTCCCTTTAAACTAATAGCTTATATTCATTTTTTGAAAATATGAGCATTATAAGTATACTGATTATAAGTATGTTTGTCAAGTTTATATCATTGTTTACATTAGTAATTAAAAGAAAAAGGGCTTTAGCCCTTCTTATTTTAATTAAAATTCAAGATTACTCATATCTGAAAAGCCATCCGGCTTAACCTCTACAATTATTGGAAGTATCATGGGGTTTCTTTTTATTTTTTCATAAATGTAGCTGCTCAGCGCATCCTTAATCGCCATTTTTATATTGTTCCACTCTTTTACATTTGCTTCTTCACACTTTGAGAGTGCTTTTTTAATAACCTTCTTTGATTCTTCAATCAAGTCAATATTTTCTCTCACATAAATGAAACCTCTTGATACAATTTCCGGACCTGCCAGTACCTTGCCGGTTCCTCTTTCAGTTGCAAGAACAACAATTATCAATCCGTTTTCAGACAGCAGCTTCCTGTCTCGAAGCACTATATTTCCCACATCACCAACACCAAGTCCGTCAACAAGTATATTTCCTGAAGTTACTGCTCCGTTTATTCCTATGGACTTAGCGGTAAGTTCAACAACATCACCGTTCTTGCCTATTACGGTATTTCCCTCCGGAATGCCTAATTCATGAGCAAGCTTTGCATGCTGCATCAGGTGCCTGTATTCACCGTGGACAGGCATAAAGAATTTCGGTTTAAGCAAGGTAAGCATCAGCTTCAATTCTTCTCTTCTGGCATGACCTGATACATGAACCTGAGTAAGAGCATCATAAAGCACATTTGCTCCTTTTTCATAAAGCATATTTATAACCCTTGATACGGTTTTTTCATTCCCAGGAATAGGATTAGCTGAAATAATAACCAAATCGCCTGCTTTAATCTGAATCTTTTTATGGTCGTTGTTAGCCATTCGTGTCAACGCAGACATAGGTTCTCCCTGACTGCCCGTTGTAATTATCACAACTTCATTATCCTTATAGCTTTTTAATTCATTCACATTAATGAGAGTTCCTTCCGGTGCATTCAAATATCCCAACTCATGTGAAACCCTTACAGCATTTATCATGCTTCTTCCGGATATTGCAACCTTTCTGCCGTTAACTACGGCAGCATCTATTACTTGCTGCAATCTATGAATATTGGACGCAAATGAAGCTACAATTATTCTGGATTCACAGTTTTTGAATATTTCCATAAACTTAAGGCCTATAGTTTTTTCTGATTCTGTAAACCCTGCTCTCTCAACATTTGTGCTGTCAGACATTGCAAGTAATACACCTTTTCTCCCAAGCTCTGCAAATTTGCCTAAATCCATAACCTCTTCGTTTATGGGAGTATAGTCAATTTTAAAATCACCGGTGTGTACAATCGTTCCTATAGGTGTATCAATTGAAAATGATACCGCATCAGGAATACTGTGATTATTTCTTATAAAGGTTACTTTAAAGCATCCAAGATTAATAGTTGAACCTGCCTTCACCACATTAAGCTGTGCATCATCAATTTTATGCTCCAGAAGTTTATTTTCAACAAGGCCTAAGGTAAGCCTGGTGCCATAAATAGGCACGTTTATTTTTTTGAGCAGATATGGGATTGAGCCTATATGGTCTTCATGACCGTGAGTCAGACATATCCCTTTTATTTTATCTTTATTCTTTATTAGATACGTTATATCCGGTATTACTATGTCAATACCAAGCATTTCATCTTCAGGGAATGACATTCCGCAGTCAATAACAATTATATTTGTACCGTATTCTATAACTGTCATATTTTTCCCTATTTCCCCAAGTCCCCCCAGGGGTATAATTTTAAGTTTATGTTTCTTTTCCTGTTTCTTTTCCTGTTTCTTTTCTGTTACCATCATCATTCTCCTTATTTCTGCATTGGCTGCAGATTCCGGTGAACTTGACCACATGATTTAATATTTCAAAATTGTATTGTTTTTCAATGATATCTTCAAGTGTATTCATTAAATCTTCCTTGACTTCAATTATCTTACCGCATTTTTTACACAATAAATGATGATGCTGATGAACTTCGTTGCTGCCTTGAGGTAATATTTCATATCTTGAACAGCCATCATCAAAGTTATGCTTATAAACCAGCCCAATTTCCTCAAAAAGTTGAAGAGTTCTGTAAATAGTAGCAATTCCCATATGGGGGTTTTTGCTCTTAACAAGCTCATATATTTCCTCAGTACTTAAATGTTTGTCACTGTTTTCAGTGAGAACTTCAAATACCAAACTCCTTTGAGCGGTAACCTTGTGTCCGTTATCACCAAGTGTCTTTATTAAGTAATCTGATTTATACATCATTTCACCCCTCTCAAAATATAAACTATGCTAAATTAAGTCGTCTGCTATACCTTCATAGATTTCTATTACTTCCTTAATTTCCTCTTCATCCTCAACCTTTACTAATATTCCGTTGCCATCTTCTGCTTCTTCCACGTAATATATCATACCCTCGTCAGAATCAATTTCATGCAGTACCGCATACAAAGTGTCATCAATATGAAATGTAGCTTCAACAACAAGTTTTTCTGTCTTTCCGTCTTCATTAATCAATTCAATAATATTATCTTCCATATCAACACTCAACACTCCTTAATATTTTTAGTACGTTGCATATAACCTGACAGAATATGAACTGCGGCTAATTTGTCTATGACTTCTTTTCTTTTTTTCCTTTTTACGTCGGCATCTATCAGCATTCTTTCCGATATTGACGTGGTAAATCTCTCATCCTCAAGATCAATGGGTAAATCGACATGATTTTTTAATTTATCTAAAAAGCCAAGAACCTTTTCTCCCTGTATACCCACAGTTCCATCAAGCATTTTGGGAAGTCCTGCCACTATTTTAGTAACCTGATATTCGTCGATTATTTTTTTTAGCTCATTAATATCATTTTTTATATTTGTTCTTTTAATTGTAGTTACGCCCTGAGCAGTAATCATTAATAAATCACTGACGGCAACTCCAATTGTCTTATCTCCCACATCAAGACCCATCAATCGTTCCATAGATACCTCATACAATTTTGATATAAAAATCCGTGCATTCACCGGCGCAGTAGCTGCATAAAACACATTTATCCATATCAACGACACATTTGCCGTCAATTATCCGAAGTGCGTTTTGTCTGCATTTTTTTGCGCATTTTCCACAACCAACACACCACTCTTCTACAACGAGAGTGCGTTTTTGATTTCTAATTTTATTTTTTATATTAATATTTAACTCATTGTTTTCTAAATAACAGATATTAGCATCAATTTCTTCTATTGTGCTCATACCAACCGCTATGGAGTCAATTTCTTTGATACCGCCAACAAATGCAAATGCTTCTTTTGCCCGGTTAATCAAATGTCCTCCTCCATATATTTTCATTGCCATAATAAATTTATTGTATTCCTTAGCCTTTTTAACTGCATATATCATTTCATCTATGGTGCCGTCCTGTATTCCGATACCGTCCATATTAAAAAGCGGAAAAATAAATTCTATTTCTTTAAACTTAATACTGTCCCTCACCGCCTGAACTCTGTGAGTACTTATTCCAAAATGCCTTATTATACCCTGTTCCTTATATTTCATAAATCGTTCAACGGCTTCATAATGACCCAAAAAATTGTTTCCGTTCTCCTGCTCGTGGAGCATAAAAACGTCAATATAATCTGTGTTTAATTCCTTCAAAGCTTTATTGACACTATATTCAGCAGTCTTCCTGTCATATGCATAGCTTTTGGTGGCTATTGTTAGTTTATCCCTGTCTTTATCTTTTATGAATTCATTTAATATATCATAGTTATCATAAAGCTCTGCTGTATCAAAAAAATTTATCCCCTTTTCATAAGCATAATTTAATAGATTTACCTTGTTCTCTAAAGAATCGTGATTTTGTAAAATGCTTAACGACAAGGTTCCGTAGCATAATTTTGATACGTTTTCTTTTCCAAATAAATTTGTATATAGCATATTTCACCGATATTCCAAATGCGGCACTACTGTGGTTAAAAAGAACAAAAGCAGTATACTGAAATATACTGCCTGCAGCTTAAAGGTCTATTACATCTAAATAAACATTTAATATCTCTTCTAACAGTTCGTCTCTCTCAATTTTTCTTATTAAACTTCTTGCATTGTTATGGTTTGTAATATAAGTCGGATCCCCTGACAATATATAACCTATGAGTTGGTTATTTGGATTGTATCCCTTTTCTTTCAA
>DHUT01000065.1:20587-80917 GCA_002409285.1 Firmicutes bacterium UBA5227
TAATCAAATTTTGCAGTATTATTTAATTTACCGTCCATTTTAACCACCTCTACCTTAATACATTCTACTACATTTTTGTAATAAAATCAACAACAATTATTACACTATTGTTCTTTTAGCTGATTCTATTGCTTCATCTATCTTTTGGGGATTTTTCCCTCCTGCCTGAGCAAAATCAGGTCTTCCGCCTCCGCCGCCACCGGCAGCCTTAGCAGCTTCCTTGACCATATTCCCCGCATTAATTCCTTTTTGTACCAAATCTTTTGTAACCGCAGCTACAAACAATACCTTGTCACCTAAATCAGACGCCAGCAACACAGCACAGCTTTCATTCTTATCCTTAATTTTATCTGCGATTTCTCTTAAAGAATTGGCATCCTTGCCTTTCAGCTTCAAAGCAAACAGCTTAATACCGTTCACTTCCTCATATTGGTCAAGAATCTGATCCATGCTCTTCTTCAAAAGTTCATTGTTCAGCTTCTGGATTTCTTTGTCTTTATCTTTTACTTCTTTCTTAAGATTATTTATTTTACCCGGAAGTTCATCCTTTGATACTTTCATTGCAGATGAAAGTTCCTCTGTAATATCGGAAAGCTCCTCCATATAATTTATGGCAGCTCTTCCGGTGATCGCTTCTATTCTTCTAACTCCTGATGCAATACTTCCTTCAGAGATGATTTTAAACATACCTATTTTTGCAGTTTCGTCTATATGAGTTCCTCCGCATAGCTCCTTGCTGAAGTCTCCCACACTTACAACCCTAACCATTTCATCATATTTCTCATCAAACAGAGCCATAGCCCCAGTATTTTTAGCTTCCTCGATATTCAGTATATCTGTACTAACAGTATAATCAGCTAAGATTGCCTCATTTACACGCCTTTCTATTTCTTTCAGAGTTTCCTGATTCACAGCTTCAAAATGAGTATAATCAAACCTCAGCCTGTCTTGAGAGACATATGAGCCTGCCTGGTTTACATGGTCGCCCAGCATTTCCTTAAGAACCTTGTGCAGAATATGCGTACAGGTATGATTCTTTGCAGTATTTCTTCTTTGATCTGCATTAACCTGTGCAGTAACCTTATCACCTACCGATATGCTTCCTTTAATAACCGTTACTTCATGTAGATGAATTGTCCTGTTATATTTTCTTGTATCTGTAACTACTGCTTCTGATTCATGAGTAATTATCTTTCCCGTATCTCCGGTCTGTCCGCCGCCTTCTCCATAGAAAGGAGTTTTATCAAGCACTATTATACCCGACTGACCTTCTGAGATTGAGTTTACCTGTTCACCATCAACAACTATTGCAAGGACTTCTCCGATGTCCGTCATTGTTGAATAGCCTGTAAAAACAGTCTTGGACACATCAAGATTAATGTCCTCTTCCTTCCAGCCCGAGCTTCCTGTTTTTTCCCTTGCATCTCTTGCCATTTGTCTGTGTTCATCCATTATTGCAACAAAAGCCTGCAGGTCAAACTTCATTCCGTTTTCAGACAGTATTTCCTCTGTAAGCTCCGAAGGAAATCCATAAGTATCATAAAGCTTGAAAGCAACATTGCCGTCAAGAACATCTTTATTTGATTTTTTCAGTAAATTAATTTCTTTCATTAAAAGTTCAAGTCCCTGGTCAATTGTAATTTTGAACCTTTCTTCTTCAAGCTGAACAACCTTTAATATGTAGCTTTCCTTTTCCCCAAGCTCAGGATAGGCCTCTTTCCATTCATCTATTACTACTTTAACAATTTTAGTTAAAAATTCATTGTGTATCCCCAGAGATTTTCCCTGTCTTATAGCTCTTCTTATTAATCTCCTTAAAACATACCCTCTTCCTTCATTTGAAGGTATTACACCATCCCCTATAAGAAATGTAGCCGCCCTTGAATGGTCACAGATAATTTTCAGGGAAATATCCTTTTTTTCATCAGAGCCATATGGAATACCGGAAATTTCGGCTACCTTATTTACTATGGTCAATAACGGCTCAACATCAAACACCGTAGGCTTATCCTGCAGTACACAGGACACTCTTTCCAGACCCATTCCTGTATCTATATTTGGATTTGACAGAGGATGATAAACACCCTGTTCGTCCTTATCAAACTGAGTAAATACCAGATTCCAGATTTCCAAAAACCTGCTGCAGTCACATCCCGGCTTGCAGTCCGGTGAACCACAGCCTCTGTCTTCTCCGGTATCATAATATATTTCCGAACACGGTCCGCTGGGACCTACTTCAAGCTCCCAAAAATTATCTTCCTTTCCCAGTCTTACAATTCTTTCCTTTGGTACGCCTGCAACGCTGTGCCACAACTCTGCAGCCTCATCGTCATCCTGATAAACCGTTACCCACAGTCTGTCCTTATCTATTTTCAATACCTCAGTCAACAACTCCCATGCCCATTCTATAGCTTCTTTTTTAAAATAATCTCCAAATGAAAAATTCCCAAGCATTTCAAAAAAGGTCAGGTGCCTTGCAGTTAATCCCACGTTATCAATATCACCGGTTCTTACGCATTTTTGAACTGTGGCCATCCTTTTGCACGGCGGTGTTTCAGCACCCGTGAAATATTTTTTCAAAGGTGCCATACCTGCTCCGATTAATAAAAGGCTTTTGTCATTTTTAGGAATTAAAGAAAAACTGTTTTCTGTCAAGTGTCCCTTACTCTTAAAAAAATTCAAATACTCTTTTCTTATATTATTTATCGAAAATCTCTCTAATGTATCCATAATTCCTCCGTTTTCTTTCACGTTCATTAATTAGTCATTAAGAAATTATAATGTATTCTTCCCCAAATTGTCAACTATATTTCAAATTTAACAGCTCTGAAAGGTAACTTTCTTATGACTGCTTATTGCCTTGTTCAAAGACAAGCTTAATTAAGATATTTTTATACATATAAGGGAAATCAGAGTAACTAAACCTCCCCGTGTCCGCACGCATCTGCCAGCTTCCCTTTTGATAGTTCTAATACAGTGCCATTTATTTCTTTTGCAAAATCTAAGTTATGTTCAATAAAAAGCATGTAAATATCTTTTTTATTACAAAACAACTTAATTTCACTAAATTTCACATTATTCACCTATATCAATTAATTCTTTCCATGACAGTTGAAGCCATCACGGGTTCCCCTGTTATTCAAACAGCATATCGGCTGTGATCAACACAACCAATCTGCTGATTTACAAGGGTTTGCAGATGTTTACCCATAACACCTCACACCCGCATTATATACTCATGATTATTATACTTATGTTTACAAAGCATTGTACATTTTTATTTTAAAGTTGTAAACAAACATTTTGCAATATACATCAATTGCAAATATTAATTTTTGTAAAATAATTACAGGACACCTGAAACGTCCCCGTGTCTCCGTTTATGAAATCACTCCTGTTGGAGAAGCATCACATAGAGGGCTCTCTAATTTATAAATCATATTAAATTTATCCAATAAACGGTCGTCTAAATTATGGCTTATCATTATAACAGTAAGTTCCGGATTATTCAGTAGCTTAGATTCAATCTCAAAGGCATTTGATTTGTCTAATGCAGAAGTACCCTCATCTATGAACAGAATATTTTTGCCGTTCAATAATGCTCTCGCTATGGCAATTCTCTGCCTTTGTCCGCCCGAAACATTCCTTCCGCCCTCACCTATCTTTGTTTCCATTCCATCCCTCAGGTTAGAAATGAAATCTTTCAATGCACTTTCTTCAATAGCTTTTTCCATTTCTTCTGTTGTAAAATTTCTATCCAAGGTAATATTATATTGAATTGTATCATTAAACATATAGACATTTTGGTCAATATATGCAATTTGATTTCTTATGCTATCGATGTTTAAATCCCTGACGTTTTTTCCGTCTATGCATATTTCCCCTTCATAATCCTTTAATTGCCCCATTAAAATTCTTAATACTGTTGTTTTTCCGGTACCGCTATCTCCTACAATGGCATATTTTTTACCTATTTGAATTTTAATATTTAAATCCGTCAAAACCCGTTTCTCATTATAGCTATATCCTATATCTTTCAGTTCTATGGCTGTTGATATCTTTTCAATCTCCGGCAGCCCTTCCGGCTCTTGTTTCCTAACTGCTTCAAATTTTTCAAATATTGGTCTTATTGTGCTTAATTCAACCTTTTGACTCATACCACTCAGAACTCCCGTAAAAAATAATCCCGATAAATTTCCTATTGCCAAAATGGCTCCGGGACTGATAACTTCTTTTATTACAAGAATTCCGCTTATAATTGTACTTATCATCTGTGACAGTACATTAAGTATGATAAGAAACGCTGTTGCTCCGCCAATAGTCTTGGATAATCCATATTTTCTTGTCTCCACATCTACGCTTGCACTTCTAACCTTTGTAACAAAAATATTCAACAGGTTAAATGAATCTAATAATTCAAATCCTCCGAAATAGTCTTTAATTTTGCTGATAAACCTTTCCTGTTCCTGGGACATCTCCATAGATGCACTTTCTATTTTTTTATTAAAAAGATTCGGTAAAAATATCATCAACAAAACACTGACAGGAAATACAATACCAAAGCTATAATGAACCATAACAGCTCCTATAAGAGAGGTTATCACCGTAACTACAGAATCCGCAATATTATAAAAATTAGAAAATCCGCTGTTTTCAATTGTATTAATATCATTAGATAACCAGGAAACATAACTGCCTGTATCCTTATCATAATAATCGGTGTAGTCCAATCTGACAATTATATCTAAAATGTCTTCTCTTAAATCCTGATTCATCAATCTTATGGCATTCGCCTGAACAATGCTCTTTACATAACTCAATAAAGCATAGATAATCCATATTCCTATCATCAGCCCCGATAGTTGCAAAAACGTCTTCAAATCCCCCGATAAAATAGATTCCAGAATTTTAATGTTTAACATTGAATTAAAAACTCTGCTTACATTCAAAATAACAATCAACAATAAAACACGAAAATTATTACCTATTCTGTTAAATAAGTATTTCTTCATTGCTTCCTGCTCCTTTCATGCATAACAACGTTTGCTTGCTCTGCGTTGTGCTTGAATTTTTTATTTGATATTATTATACCATTAAGTTCCATATAATAAAATAGCTATTTTCAAATATTATCTTCTAAGCCAGATAATCCCAGTTGCCATGAAATATCCCCGTGTCTTATCGCCTATGCCTTTCCGGATGTTGAGCCTGCACCATGTGGATCATTCGACTAAACCAACCTGTTTTTTAATAATTAACATATTGTCATCTTTAATATTTATAAATCCATCAGCTATTGAATCGTATCTGTCATCATGCATAATAGCTATCACTAATTTATCTTCTTTTATTTTTTGTATATATTCTTTTAGTGCTGAAACGGCTTCTTCCTCCAGATTTGATGCGGGCTCGTCTAACAGATATATATTTTTTTCCTGGCAAAGCAGCCTTAAAAGAGCTATTTTTTGAACTTCTCCACTGGAAAGGTTAATAGGATCCGGGACGACCTGTTTTTGCAAATTCGGCAGATTAAACAGTGTCATAAGTTCATCATCTATTTTCTTTCCATAATTTATATTTTCATCCACGGTTCCTGCAAAAACAAATAGCGGATAAAACAATGTGCCAATATCATTTCTATATTTTTTGTTAATTTTAAAATCACTGTTGCTTACCAAAGTCGGATCCATCATCTGAGACAACAACTTGAAAAAAGTACTTTTCCCTGATCCATTCGGACCTTTAAATACCAGAAACCCTTTTTCCGGTAATTCCAAATCAAACTTATACAATGCTTTACCGTCAATACCATACATATTTGCAGTTCCTTTTAAAAAGCCTTTGTCTTCACTAAATATATTATCAAATGATTTCTCTTTTTCAGAATCAATATCTAAAAACTCTAACAGCCTTTTAATATACGGCATTGACTCTCGCCATTTTGTAAGAAGTACTATCAATTGTCCAAGCGGTTCATATACAAATGTCATTAAACTTGTCATAAAATAAATTTTAGAAAAATCCAAGCTATTATCTTTTATAACCGTGGCAGTTATTAAGAGAACTATAATTGGCGTTAAATTAATAATCACTGCAGGTATTTCATATACAATTTTTTGCCAGAAAATGCTTTTTACTTTTTTGTCTCTGAGACTATCCATGGATTCATTAAAATCGGATACAAAATAGCTTTCCACACCTGAAATAGTTATACTTTCTTTATTTACACAATAGTTTTTTATTTTTGAGATAGCAGCATCATTTTCCTTTGCCAAATCTTCACTTGTTTTTTCAAGTTTTTTTGCACCATAGCCCGTTATAATAATAAATGGCAGGAACATTACCAAAGAATAGAGCGTAACTTTAAATGATGTGATAAAATTTAATATAAGCATTAAAATAACTGTAATAAATAATCCGATTCCAACACCTATAACTCCGACAATCGACGTTGCCGCCTGACTTGCATCCGTTAAGTAATGATTTATAATTTTTCCCTTGTCTATCTTTTCATAGTCCGGAATAAACATGGAGGTAGACTTTTGGAAAACAGAGTTAACTATATGCATATAATCCTTCAATATTAATTTATTTGTCAGATAATTTGAAAATATATTCGTTACAACCATTTGCACAAATATTACAGCAAATACAAACAAAATCATCATTACAGGCGATAGGCTTTCAATTGTCCCTTCTGAATATGATATCAGGATTTTATTAAAATAAACAGTAGCAATAAAGCCGATTGCACCTATTAAATATGAGAATGCAGCACCTATAATATTAGGCAAAACTGAAATCCTTTTATCTCTTAAAATTTTAAACATTTACATTCTCCATCCATATTTTATTGTCTTCAATAAAAACGAAACCGTCTGCAATGTTATCGAATGAATCATCGTGCATTATCAAAAGAATTAGTTTATTATTTTTTTCTTTTATCAGATAATCTGCAAGTTCATTTATTGCTTCACTATCTAAATTAGTAGTAGGTTCATCAAATAAAATCATGTTGCTTTCCCTTGATATCTCTCTTAACAATACTGTTTTCTGAGCTTCTCCACTTGATAAGTTTAACGGGTCAAGTTTAACTTCTTTATTTAGACTTGGAGGATTAAATTTTAATATCTCCTGAATATTTATCTCCTTTTGTAAATTAGGTGCTCCTTTTATATTTTGCAATACAGTGTCATAAAATAGAAACAAAGGGTACTTCAAAAAAGAAACATTTTCAAGTAAATCACTACTTACATAAACATTGCCGTCAATTTGTTCGGGCGATAAATTCCCGATAATTGCTCTTAATAATGTACTTTTTCCTGTTCCGTTAGATCCCTTTATAATATATAAGCCTTTTTCTCCAATTGACAAGCTTCCCTTATACAATACTCTTCCATCCGGAGTTTTGATTTGAACATTTTCAATTGATATACCTTTATTTTCATTACTGAAAATGTTTTGTTTTTCGATTTCAGCAGAAGCAGAAACCTTTTCAAACCTTTCTTTGTTAACTTTTAGGATCTTTAACTCAGCCATTGAATTGCTGAACTTATTAACCGGAACAAACATAAGGTCTAAAATCTGAATAAACATCATCAAACTTCCAAGTGTCATTGTTTCTGACCTGACAAAACCAGTTCCAATATATAGTATAATAAGAGGTAGCGATAACGAAACAGTTACCGGTATTTTCTGAATTGTAGATTGCGTAAGTGATAAATCAAGTTTATCTTTTATCCATCCCTTAAAAGTCCCCATAAATTTTTCTTCAAAAAATGATATATTTTCACTTTTAATAATAGCTGTATTATTCATTACATACTGTTTAATAATATTTAAAACATCGTCCTGTGAATTCATTAATGAGCTGTTTTTTCTCTGCAAGCCTTTTCCTCGTAATTTAAATGACAACAAATATATGAAAATACCTGCTGTTGACACAATCGCAAGAATATGATTTATTAATATGAGAATAATGAATAAAAAAGCTGCATTTACCACGTATCCATATATTTGTATGTTTTTTATAAAATCATATCTTGACGTCTGCTCTGCATCTATTAGTATAGAATTCATCAAAAATCCACTTCCAAGTTCTTCATAGCCATATTGAGGCATTTTAATTATTTTGTGAAATGCTTCTTTTTGATACTCTGTTCCCTGTAATACAATTAACTTTTCCTGCCAATATGACACAAAAAATATGTTCAGGATATAAGACCCTATTCCTGTACAAATAATCAGGAACAGCATATTGTAATCAACTGCTATGTCTGTCTTAACATAATTGTCTAATATAATCTTATACCCATAGGGAATTACTGATGAAATTGCGGTTAAAATTATTTGTAAGGCAATTATACTCAAAGCATTAACTCTTTTTAATTTTTTCATATAATCACTCCTATTAAAGGTTTGGTTGCATTTGCTCAAGATAGAGAATCTTAATATATTCCTCTATAAAATATTTTTCTGCTATCCATGATCTTGGTAAGTTTTTAATCTGCCTTATATCCGGTAATTTTATATATTTCATTATAACAGCATCCTGGTCCTATGTCAAAAAAAGTAAACATGAAACGTACAGAAAACTTGAATATAATAACAGATTTGTTAGCCTGATAGTTTTAGATATTGATTCGTATGCTGAAAAATACGGAAATAAATCCATTCGTAAAAATCTTACAATTTCCGCATGGCTGAATACAGCAGCCGAAAAACAAAATATTAACTTTTCCGAACTTCTTCAGGAAGCCTTGGTAGAAAAACTTGGTTTTAACCGGTAGAGTATTTCTAAAAAGAGCTCAGAATTTCTGAGCTCCTAATCTTTCGCATTTATTGACAGTGGATATCTTCCTCTTCTTCCGGATTGTAATTTTCCAGACCCTTGATTGTTTTTCCTGTTTTCTGAGAGTAGTTGTATAGTGCTGATTTAACTGCCTGTTCTGCCAGTACCGAACAGTGAACCTTTACGGGTGGAAGTCCTCCCAGAGCTTCAATAACGGCCTTGTTTGAAAGATCAACAGCATCATCGATGCTCTTTCCCTTTATCAGCTCGGTTGCCATGCTTGATGAAGCTATTGCCGAACCACAGCCAAAGGTTTCAAATTTTACATCTTCTATGATGTCATCATTTATTTTAAGGTATATTTTCATTATATCACCGCACTTGGGGTTTCCAACCTGACCTACTCCGTCGGCATTTTCAATTGAACCTACGTTTCTTGGATTTCTAAAGTGATCCATAACTGTTTCTGTATACATAATTTCCTCCGATATTAATAGTTATATATTTAATAATTATAAGCTGTATAAATCTGAATCGTTTTTAATTGGTGACATTGCCCTTAATCTTTCAATTATCTTTTTCATGGTTTCTACTGTGAAGTCAATATCTTCTTCGGTTATTTCATCACTCAGGGTGAACCTGATTGAACCATGAGCCGTTCCGTGGTCAAGACCTGTTGCCAAAAGAACATGAGACGGGTCAAGAGAGCCTGATGTACATGCGGAGCCGCTGGATGCAGCAATGCCTTCCATATCAAGCAGCAGTAAAATTGATTCTCCTTCAACATATTTATACGAAAAATTAACATTATTCGGAAGCCTCATAGTGGGATGTCCGTTAAGAATAACCTCAGGTATATTATCCTGAATACTCTTCATAAGCCTGTTTCTTAATTCCGTAAGCCTTGCCACATGATGGTCAAAATCTCTGCCCGCAAGCTCAACAGCCTTTCCGAAGCCTACTATATTTGGTACTCCTTCGGTTCCGGCTCTTCTGCCTCTTTCCTGTCCGCCGCCGTGAATAAAGTTGTCTATTTTAACGCCCTTTCTTATATACATGCCGCCAACACCTTTAGGTCCGCCCAGCTTGTGTGCTGACATTGACAGTAAGTCAATGTACTGCTTTTTAACGTCTATTTTTACGCTTCCCATTGCCTGAACAGCATCCACGTGGAAGGTAATTCCGTGTTCCTTTGCTATTTCACCGATTTGCTCTATGGGCTGTATTGTCCCTATTTCATTATTTGCAAACATTACGGATATAAGCATTGTCTCAGGTCTGATTGCTTCTTTAAGTTCTTCTAAATCAATCATACCGTATTTATCAACGCTAAGGTATGTAGTTTCAATTCCGAACTTTTCTAAGTATTCACAGGTATGAAGTATTGCATGATGTTCTATTTTAGTAGTAATTATATGGTTTTTACCTTTGTTAAGATTTGCAAAGGCAGTTCCCTTTAATGCCCAGTTATCAGATTCGGAACCTCCTCCGGTAAAATATATTTCTCTTTCTTCTGCATTAATAAAATCAGCAACGATCCTCCTTGCCTTTTCTATGGCTTCCTTTGATTTCCTTCCAAGCTCGTATAACTGAGATGAGGGATTCCCGTACATTTCATCAAAATATGGCTGCATTTCTTCTTTTACTTCTTTTCGTACTCTTGTTGTACCGGCATTGTCAAGATATATTTTCCTGCTCATTATTTTCCTCCGTTAAAATTTTTTCCTGTTCTTCCTGCATATCAGCCAAAGTTATATTATCAATGACATCATTTATACCTTTTTCTATCTTCTCCAATATCACCCTTGTTGCACATACAGACTCTCTGGAACAAACCTCTTTACTTACACATTCGGAGGTTGTTATGTCTCCCTCAAGAGTTCTTAAAATCATACCCACGGTTATTTCATCAGGACTTTTAGAAAGATAGTAGCCTCCCTGAGGTCCTCTCACTGTGCTAATATAACCATTTTTTTTAAGCTTAGCAAAAAGTTGCTCTAAATAGCTTTCTGATATATTGTATTTATCTGATATTTTTTTAAGAGAAACAGGTCCTGAACCATAGTTCAATGAAAGTTCAAATATCGCTTTTAATCCATATCTGCCCTTTGTAGATAAAATCATAACTGTTCTCCTTTCAATCAATCCCTACTGTTTTAGTAGGGTACATACAGATTATATTATACCCAAGTAATTCTGTCAACATTAATAATAAATTTTTTTAATACAATCAATTTTGGGGGCGATTCTTCCTGCCGGTAAAAACACCAGACGCTAAATCGTCCCCAAAATATCCAGATGTTGTATAATTAAGCAGGTAATCTCAGGACACCTGAAACGCCCCCGTGTCCGCCCCGTGCGCATTTATGAAAGCAACTTGTAAACCGTACTGCCCTGCTGTTTTGCTTCCATATATACGTTGCTTATTGGATACCTTCCTTCACATTCATTTAATATAATGTTCAATGTGTTGTTCCCGTTTGCTCTGATGCACAAATCACATTCTCCTTTTATGCTGAATGGAGTCTGAATTACTCTCATATTTCTCACACCATAGCCCTGCAGTTTATTAAATGCGGCAACAGCGTAACTTCCATGCTTAAAGGTTATAATATAAACTTCCATACAATTCCTCCTTATGATGCTGAAACCCTTATATTATTTTATTAATAAAAAGATATAAGGTTACAAGGGGGAAATAATGTTAATTTAAATATTGCAGCTCGTCTTCATTTTCGTAAATATTCAGTTCATCTTTTAAAAGTTCCAGATTAGATACATAATCTTCTTCGGTTATCTGATTGCTTTGCAGCAGGTCATCTAATCTGTTCTTGCTGTTTTCATAAATAAATATTTCTTTGCAGGGCCACACAGTATTGCTTTTATTGCTGTAAACGGATTTCAATATTGATATATCAATTTCCTTTTCATTCAGCTCCATAATAGTGCCCATCAGATAAAATTTATTGATTTTTATATCGTGTTTCTCAAATAAATCTCTGATTTTTCTGATAAATACATAGTGTTTTCTTTTTATTTCATAAGGCACACTTTCATTTAGCAAATCGTTCTGCAAATCCCTGTTAAAGAATTCTGCTGAAATGTCATATTGACAATCTTTGTCAAACCTGTCAAAGTCAATTTTACTTTCTAATATCTCATCAACATTTAAATCAGTAATGTCTGAATTAAACAATTTGTAATTCATGGTACCTCCTTAACCCTGTTTCAGGTATTCAAGAAACTTTTTAATCCTGCTTTCATAGCCTGATTCTTTTGGTTCATAAAAATTTGCGTTTTTCAAAGATTCAGGAAGATAACTTTGTTTAACGTAGTACTTGTCATAATCGTGAGGATATTTATAGCCTGTTCCTCTGCCAAGTTTATCTGAGCCCTTGTAGTGGGAATCCTTCAAATAATCAGGAACCTCCAGCGAATTTTTTTCAACTGCTTCCATGGCTCTGTCAATGGCTATAATTGAAGCATTGCTTTTAGGTGCGCAGGCAACATATATGGCGGCCTGTGCCAGTGTTATGCGTCCTTCAGGGAATCCTATTATTTCAACAGCCTTAAATGCATTTACCGCAACCTCCAATGCCCTCGGATCTGCGTTTCCCACATCCTCGGAAGCGCATATGATTATTCTTCTTGCTATGAACTTCGGATCCTCACCTGCTTTTATCATTTTGGCAAGCCAGAACACCGCCGCATCCGGGTCTGAACCCCGCATGCTTTTTATAAAAGCAGAAATAGTATCATAATGACTATCTCCATTTTTATCATATTCAATTTTCTTTCTCTGAATGCATTCAACGGCTGTATCAATATCAATTTTTATTACACCGTTTACTTCCCCGGTAGTTTCCACTCCAAGCTCCAGCGCACTCAGGGCTTTTCTTATATCTCCGTTGGAATTCTCAACTATGTGGTCTAACGCATCATCATTTAGTTCAATATTTTTTGTGCCATAGCCTCTTTCTTTATCCTTTAAAGCTCTCTTCACCACAATTTTAATATCTTCTGAGGTGATTTTTTTAAACTCAAATACCAGCGATCGAGATATCAGAGCCTGATTTACTTCAAAATAAGGATTTTCGGTTGTTGCTCCAATCAGTATGATTGTTCCGTTTTCTACATAAGGAAGCAGGGCATCCTGCTGTGCTTTATTGAATCTGTGAATTTCATCTATAAAAAGTATGGTTCTTTTGCCATATAAGGATAATTCATCAACGGAAAAGCTGATTTTTTCTTTAATATCCTTAATTCCGGAAGTTACGGCATTTAAGGTTGTAAAATTGTTATTTGTATTTTCCGCGATTATTCTTGCCAGGGTTGTTTTTCCTGTACCGGGAGGTCCATAAAAAATAGCTGAAGAGAGCTTGTCAGCTTCGATTGCCCTGTTCAATATTTTGCCTTTGCCAACTATGTGTTCTTGTCCCACAAAATCATCAAGGCTTTTAGGCCTCATGCGTTCTGCAAGGGGCCCATTTTTCTTAAGTGAGTTTTCATACTGCATTTCAAATATATTCATTATACATCCCTTTACTTTATAAAAACTAAAGTTTTTTTCCTATTGTAAACTTTAGGGTATTTTTTCCCATCTCTTTTTTATCATAAGCCTTCAAAATGAAAAATGAAATAACTAATGATAAAACAGATGCAACGGCTGAAATTATATCTTTATTAGGGTTTGACTTAAGAAGCAGCTGAAATATTCCTATGGTTGCCAGCATAATCACAAACGGTATTCCATACAGCATTGCTATCTGCTTGAGCATCACTTCATTTTCAGTTGTTATCTCAACATAGTCTCCTTCTTCATAATCATCACTGATATCAGTTTCAAAAATCACGCTTGGCTGCTTGCATGCCGAGCTGCAGCCCTTACAATTTTCACCGCAGGCTGATGTTCTTTTTACGGATATTGTGGCCTTTGTTCCCTCAATTTTTTCTATTTTACCTACTTGTTCCATTATCCTCTTCCTTTCCGTTTAGAGCCGCCTTATCTTTCAACATCAGGCAAGCTCTGATTACAGCCTCAAGAGTTTAAAACTTCAATCCCCAGTTCTTTCAACTGCTTTTCCGGAGCATATGTGGGTGCTTCTGTCATCAGGCATGTGGCACTTTGTGTTTTGGGGAAAGCAATAACGTCTCTTATATTATCTGAATTTGTCAAAAGCATCATAAAGCGATCCAGTCCATAGGCAATTCCTCCATGAGGCGGAACTCCGTACTTAAAAGCTTCAAGTAAAAATCCGAACTTTTCTTCCGCTTCTTCATCAGTGAAGCCCAATGCCCTGAACATTCTGTTTTGAAGCTCTCTGTTTGTGATACGTATACTTCCTCCGCCAATTTCATCACCGTTAATTACTATGTCATAGGCTTTTGCTCGTACCTCTCCCGGATTAGTTTCAATTTTGTCAATATCTTCATCTACCGGAGAAGTAAATGGGTGGTGCTTTGCAACATATCTTTTTTCTTCCTCATCATATTCAAACAATGGAAAATCAGTTATCCATACCAGTTCAAATCTATTGTTGTCAATAAGACCTTTTTGTTCGGCTATTTCAATCCTTAAAGCTCCAAGAGAAGTATTTACCGCTGATTCACTGTCGGCCACAATAAACACAATATCTTTTTCTTTTAATTTCAAGGATTCGGTCAGTTGTCTTAATTCTTCCTCGCTTAAAAATTTCGCAATTGGAGAATCAATAGCACCATTTTCATATTTAAGCCAGGCAAGGCCCTTGGCTCCATAGGTTTTAACAAACTTTTCAAGCTTGGAAATTCCCTTCTTTGAAAATTCATCTGCTGAACCATCAATTTTTACACATTTAATAAGACCCTTCATAGTATATACCGATTTAAAAGCGCTGAATTCAGAATTTTTGAATATTTCGGTTATATTCTCAAGCTCATATCCAAAACGCAAATCCGGCTTGTCAGAACCATATTTATCCATTGCATCTTTGTACGACATTCTCCTGATAGGAAGTTTAACATCAATACCTTTAATTTCCCTAAATATTTTTTGTATCAGTTTTTCATTTATTGAAATGACATCCTCCACATCCACGAAGGACATTTCAATATCAACCTGTGTAAATTCAGGCTGCCTGTTTGCTCTCAGATCCTCATCCCTGAAGCAGCGAACTATCTGAAAATATCTGTTCATGCCGGAAACCATCAAAAGCTGCTTAAATAGCTGCGGTGACTGGGGCAGTGCATAAAATTTCCCCGGATTTACCCTGCTGGGTACCAAGTAATCCCTTGCTCCCTCGGGAGTTGGTTTTGTTAAAAACGGAGTTTCTATTTCGTTAAAGTCATTTTCATACAGGAATTCTCTTATCACCCTTGATGTCTTGCTTCTCAGCAAAAGATTCTGCTGCATATGTGGTTTCCTTAAATCAAGGTATCTGTACTTTAAACGCATTTGTTCTGACACATCATCGTCATCTTTTATATAAATAGGAGGCGTCTGCGCAGTATCCAAGACTTTAAGTTCTTCGGCATATACCTCTATATCTCCTGTTGCCATTTCGGAATTCTTAGACTTTCTCTCATAAACCTTACCCCTTACGGCAACTACAAATTCACTTCTCAGGTCTCCGGCTTTTTCAAACGTCTCCTTGTTTACTTCCGTGTCAAATACAACCTGAATTAAACCTGTTATATCTCTCAAATCAGCAAAGATTAACCCGCCAAGGCTTCTTCTCTTCTGAATCCAGCCCATTAGCACAACCTCTTTGCCAACATGCTCCATCTTTAATTCTCCACACATATTGCTTCTTCTTAAAGAACCCATTGTATCCATAATATCCTCCAAATATTTTCCAAAAAAATAACTCATCCCACATTAGGGACGAGTATTACCCGCGTTGCCACCCTACTTGGACCACTGACAGTCCCTCTCAATTGGTTTTGCTCAACAGAGGTATCCTTCATCACAAATTAATAACAGTTTTCCATCATCCCCGTCTTTCTATAACTAATAAGTGTAATTACTCTTCCTCACGCAATGTATTTACATTAAATTATCATAATACATTATTTTTGTCAACAGATTTTTGTGCTTTTCCATACTAAAACAGGCATACGGTGTTATTATTACTATCTATGCTATCTAAGAATCAGCTGTCAAATCGTCAAGGGTTTTAAATGTATACCCTGCCTCTTCATAGTTTGTTAAAAGTTCATCTAATATCTCGGAATTTGTTTTTGAAGTACTGTGAAGCAATAATACCGCTCCGGGATGAATTCTTGGTAATAGCTTGCTAAAAGCCTGTTCTTTGGTAGGCTGCTTATCATTATACCAATCAGCATAGGCAAGGCTCCAGAATATTGTTTTATATCCCAATTCTTTTGCCATTGCAAGGTTTTGTTCATTAAATTTTCCCTGAGGCGGTCTGTAATATTTAGCTATATCCTGACCTGTAACCTGCTTATAAAGCTCATCTAATGATGTCAGCTCTTTTCTAAATGATTCTTTATCGGATATTTTTGACATATCCGGATGGTTAAAAGTATGGTTTCCGACAATATGCCCCTCTTCAACCATTCGTTTTACAAGCATGGGCTCTTCCTCTATATAATGTCCCACAAGAAAAAACGCAGCCCTGACATCATGTTTTTTCAAAGTATCAAGTATTTTTTCAGTATATCCGTTTTCATAACCTGCATCGAAGGTTAAATAAATTATTTTTTCATCATCATTCCCAACGTAGTATGCATCAAATTCTTTTAGTGCCTTTGCTGTGGCATTGCCAACAGGTGCCTTGCCGTTTTCTCTGAAACTTAAACCCCAGTTAGTGATTTCAGTTGAAACTGTTACTGAAAAATTAGACATCGTTTCATAAACAAAAAGGCAGGCAAAAATAAGAGCAACACTGCACAGCACAAGTCTCACGCTTTTTCTCCTTATACATATAATCATATCTTTCACCCCTTAATTTATATATATAACTGAACTTGTACATTATGTCATAAAGTTACTATACGTGCTTTAATTATTTACTACGAGGTCATGTGGGTGTATGTTTGACATAACGGTATGAATCCATTATAATATTAGAAAATGCTTTTACGGAGGAATTATGTTAGAAGATTTAATCGAATTTATAGTGCCTAATATTGCGCATATTCTGGAACTAATCGGAGTATTCATCGTTGCTTATTCAGCTATCAGGGCATTTACTAAATATGCTATGAGGGCTTTTGAATTTTCGGATGAAACCATAAAAATTGAATTCTCACAGGCTCTTGCCATGGCTCTGGAATTTAAGCTCGGCGCAGAAATTCTCAAAACTCTTGTTATAAGAACAAAGGAAGAGTTGTTAATACTTGCGTCTATTGTAGTTTTAAGGGCGGCTCTGACTTTTATAATACATTGGGAAATTGAAAGCGATTCAAAACGTGCCAGCCATGCTAACGAAGCGAGTGAGAAAGTGTCTTTGTAAAATAGAAAAATCATTGACATAAAATAAAACCGGCGGATATCCGCCGGTTTTATTTTATAGCTTCTTTCAGCACGTTTTCAATTTTTTCAAATGTAGGAACACCTTCATGAACTTTTACTCCACCAACATAGAATGCGGGAACATAGTAATAATCATGGGCGTTTGCAGCCTGAACGTTTTGAGATTCTTCTATCATTTCTATCTCAACGCCTGAATATTCCGGATTTTTAGTTTTAAGTGCTTCTACCATTTTCCTTGCCCTTTTGCAGTGAGGGCAGCTTTCCAAATAAAACATCTTTACTTCTTTCATAGTTCCTCCTGTTGTTATTTCAATAATTCTTTTTTCTTATCCAGTATTTCATTCATACGACCCTTATACTCTTCAAGGCTCTTAAAATTATGTACCGGAATGTGCCTGTCAGAACTTATTTTTATTTTGCTGGATGCTCCAAGTCCACAGGCAAGTATTGATTCTAATTCTTCTGTTATTACAATATTGTAAATTCCTTCTCTGCCAGGAAGTGTAAAACCTGCGTTTTCAGAATTTCCTTTTATATTTTTCTGTCTGTACATATAGTAGGGATTATATCCGGCTTCAGTACACCACCTGTGTACCACATCATTCATCTTTCCTATTAAATCATAATCCTTATAAAGTTTTTCGCTTTCCCTTGTAAGCTCTGACTTCTTTTTGTATGCCAGGGCATGAACCGTTATATTTTCAGGTCTTAATGCAGCCACCTGTGAAATAGTTCTTTTAACATCTGATTCATCCTCCCCGGGCAAACCAAGTATAATGTCCATATTTATGCAGTCAAAGCCGATTTTTTTTGCCATTTCATATTTGAGCATAATATCAGCCGCTGTATGGTTTCGTTCCATGGCCAGAAGAGTTTTTTCATTCATGGTCTGGGGATTGATGCTTATGCGGTTTACACTGTTTTCCTTTAAGCAAAGGAGTTTTTCTTCGGTTAATGTATCAGGTCTTCCTGCTTCAAAGGTTATTTCTTTTATTTCAGATAAATCATAGTATTTTTTTATGGGAGCAAATATTATGTTTATCTGTTTTTCACTTAATATTGACGGTGTTCCTCCGCCTACGTAAATGGTATTAAGATTTAAACCTTTTTCAATAGCCATTTTTATTGTTTGTTCTGTTTCATAAACAAGCGATTCAAGGTAGTCATTAATTATATCTTCCCTGCAGCCTACAAAGGAAGTAAAGGAGCAATAAATGCACTTTGAAGGGCAAAAGGGTATGCCAATATATAAATTATAATTGTTGTTGTTTTGCTCTTCGTTGATATAGTATTCTTCTATTTTTAAAATATCCCATAAGAATTTTATTTTTTCATCTGTTACTTCGTATGTTTCACGTAATATTCTTGTTATTTCTTCATCTGTCTTATGGTGTCTTCTTGCCGTTATCATTATTTTAACTACCCTGACTCCGGTAAGTATGCCATAGTCGGGAGTTACATTGTAATATCTTTTAAGCACCTGGTGAATTGCCTTTACAACAACAGTTTTCCTAAGTTTTTTATTATTTTCACATTCCAGAATAATTTCATTTCCTTTATATTCCGACTCAAAAAGAAGCTTATCATTGCAGTACAAGCTTGCCCTGCCTACTTCATCCCCATCTTCTTCCGACAATGTTGATATCAATCTTAATATGTCATCACCAATATCGTAAGTCTCTTCAATTTCTGTTGCGGTTTCTTCAGCTGTTTTAATTTCACAGTCAATATTTAAGTCAAAAATCCTGAGAGCATTTCTGCACTCATATTCATAATTATGACCCCAAAAGTAATATATAAGTTTCATTGCTGTACAAAAGGATTATGCTGTTTTTCATATTTTATTGTGGAAGGTGAGTTGTGGCCCGGATAGATAATGGTATCATCGTCATATTTAAAAATTTTATTTTTAATCGAAGCTATTATATCTTCGTATGAACCTCCGGGGAAATCTGTTCTGCCAATAGATGAATTAAACAGTGTGTCTCCTGTCAGCATAATGTTTTCAACCTTGATGCATATTCCTCCCCTGGTATGCCCGGGTGTATGTATTATTTTCAGATCCAGATCCCCGAGCTTAATAATATCTCCATCCTCTAATTCCACATCAGGAGTAATTGATATGCTTTTTCCGGTTACCATTTTTGATAAATTAATATTTGCATCTTTCAATGCTTCGGCATCGTCCTTATGTATGTATACTTTTGCACCGTACTTTTCTACCAAATCATTTACCGCACCTATGTGGTCTCCGTGAGCATGAGTTAAAATTATCATCGTCGGTGTCAGCCCATGTTCCTTCAGTTTACTTACTATTCTGTCAAAATCAGCCCCCGGGTCTATAATTGCAGCTTCTTTTGTGGTTTCCGAACCTATTATGTAACAGTTTGATAAAAAAGACCCCACTGTCATTGCCTCAAATATCATAAATCCTCCTAAAATAATTTTTTACTGTCCAGCATTATTGTAACCGGTCCGTCGTTAATCAGTTCAACCTGCATTGAAGCTCCAAATTCACCGCATCGGACAGTTATTCCCTTTTCCTTCATTCTATCGATAAAGCTTTCATACATGGGAACTGCCTTGTCGGTCGCTGCCGCACGGATGAAGCTTGGTCTTCTTCCCTTTCTTGCATCTCCCAGAAGCGTAAACTGAGAAACTACGAGCAGCTCTCCATTTTCATCTGTCAGGCTTTTATTCATCTTGCCATTTTCATCCTCAAATATTCTTAAATTCGGAACCTTATCTGCCATGTATTCCAGATCCTTTTCCTCGTCATCTTCTTCAACTCCAAGCAAAAACAAGATACCCTTTCCTATTTCTCCTATTGTCTTATTGTCTATCGAAACACTTGCACTCCTGACACGCTGCACAACGCCTCTCATTATATACCTCCTGCTACTTTTTATTTCTGTATACTTCAAGGACACCGTCCAACCGTTTTATCTTTTTCATAAGGTCTTCTATTTGTTTAGTGTCGTTTATTTCAAAGCCTATATCAACTATTGCTACCTTTTCCTTATTTACCCTCAAATTAAGAGATACAGCATTAAGCTTAGCCTCAGAATACAGATTTGTTAAATCCTGAAGAAGCTTAGGTCTGTCAAGTGCCTTTATTTGAAGTTCACTCAAAAAGGTTGCTTTTTTGCCTGTATCCCACTCCACCTCAATAAATCGTTGATCTTCACTATCATTTAAATCGTGAACATTAGTACAGTCAGATCTGTGTATGGAAACGCCTCTACCTCTGGTAATATAACCAACTATAGCATCCCCCGGAACAGGATTGCAGCATTTTGAAAAACGTACCTTGACATTATCTATTCCTTTAATAATGACACCGGAGGCATGTTTTTCTATTTTAGACGGAACCTTGTTTGCATTGCCCGCATTTTTTTCAAGGCTTTCAAGCTTTTCAAGTTCAATTTTATCTTTGTTTTTTTCCAGATATATTAACTTAAGTCTGTTTACAATCTGGTTTTCTGTAATACCGCCGCCTCCAACTGCCGCATAAAGGTTCTCCGAAGTATTCATGCTGTATTTATCAGCAACAAATTTAACCCAGTCATCTTTCAGCAAATCTGCGGTCTGAAAACCCTGCTTCTTTATTTCACGTTCAACAAGCTCTTTTCCTTTTTCTACATTGAAATCTTTGTCTCTTTCTTTAAAGAATTTTCTGATTTTTGATTTAGCCTGATTGGACGCAGCGATTTTCAGCCAGTCCCTGCTTGGACCGGCACTTGATTGGGAAGTTAATATTTCAATCTGGTCTCCGGTTTTAAGCTTTGTGTCTATCGGAACAATTCTTCCGTTTATTTTTGCTCCAACACATTTATTGCCTACCTGACTGTGAACTCTGTAGGCAAAGTCTATGGGAGTTGAGCCTTTTGGTAAATTGACAACTTCTCCCTTTGGAGTAAAAACAAAGACTTCATCAGCATATAAATCAATTTTCAGAGCCTCCATAAATTCCTGAGGATCATTTGTTTCCTGCTGCCACTCAAGCATCTGCCTTAACCAGTTTAATTTTTCTTCATAATTTGTCTGCTCGTCAATTCCCTCTTTATATTTCCAGTGGGCTGCAATACCATATTCAGCAGTCCTGTGCATTTCCAGAGTTCGGATTTGAATTTCAAAAGGTTCACCATCAGGACCTATTACGGTGGTATGCAAAGACTGATACATATTTGGCTTTGGCATTGCAATATAGTCTTTAAATCTGCCGGGTACAGGTTTCCAAAGAGTATGAACGGTACCCAGTGCACCATAGCAGTCCTTAATGCTGTCTACTATAATTCTTATGGCGATAAGGTCATAAATCTGTTCAAAGGATTTATGCTTAAAATACATTTTCTTATAAATTGAGTACAGGCTTTTAGGCCTCCCCTTGATTTCTGATTTTATTCCGGCTTCCAGCAGCTTTTCGGAAATAGTGGAAATGATTTGAGATATATAGTCCTTCCTCTTTTCGCTTTTTTCCTGAACTTTTTTAACTAAATCCTCATATCCGTCAGGGTCAATGTATTTTAAGCTTAAATCTTCCAGCTCCCACTTAATAGATGCCATACCGAGACGATTAGCTATTGGTGCATATATTTCAATAGTTTCCATCGCCTTTTGATATTGTTTTTCCTTGGGCATATATTGAAGCGTTCTGATATTATGAAGCCTGTCTGCTAATTTTATTATAACAACCCTGATGTCCTTGGACATGGCGATTATCATCTTTCTTAAAGATTCGGCCTGACGCTCTTCCTTGTTGCGGTATTTAACCTTGCTGAGCTTTGTAACGCCGTCCACCATGTTGGCAATTTCTTCACCGAATTCTTTTTTTATTTCCTCATAGGTAATACCTGTATCTTCCACAACGTCATGGAGAAGACCTGCAGCTATAGTTTGCACATCCATATGCATATCAGCTAAAATAAGCGCAACATTATATGGGTGAACAAAATATCTCTCACCTGAAAACCTTGTCTGTGCATTTGAATGTGCCATTTCAGCATAGTAGTATGCCTTGGTTACAACACCGATATCCGCATTAGGATTGTATGATTCAATTTGATTAATAATATTTTCCAGCATATATTCACCGTTTTGAATGATTTATTCTAATATCCTTTGATAAAGTAAGATTTAAATTCTTAGTTATACTTTACCAGTGACTCTACCCTATATCCTTTTAATTTTTCTCTCCCGTTTAAATCCTCAAGTTCTATTAAAAAGCCCATGCCCACAACCTCGCCTCCGAGCTTCTCCACAAGCTTGGCAGCAGCATACATTGTACCGCCGGTTGCAAGCAAATCATCAACAATAAGAACTCTTTGCCCTGGTTTTATAGAATCTTTGTGTATTTCCAGCCTGTCAGTTCCGTATTCCAATTTGTATTCATAGCTTACTGTTTCTGCAGGAAGCTTTCCCGGTTTCCTTACGGGAACGAATCCTGCGTCCAGCAGGTACGCAAGAGGAGTAGCAAAAATAAAACCTCTTGATTCAGGTCCTACAATCAGCTCTGCATTCACATCCGAGAACTTTTCCGCCAGTTGATTTATGCACTCCTTTAATGCTTTTGAATCTTTTAAAAGTGTTGTTATATCTTTGAAGCTTATTCCCTCTGAAGGGAAATCTTCTATAACACGAATTTCATCTTTTAAATCCATACTTCCTACTTCCTCCATTTAAGAGACTATTAAGAGACTATTTTTTTATATACAGCACGTCATTTTTTAAGGCATATTGCATATTATCAGCCTTTTTAAGCATACATATTATCTCTTCCGCCGTTATCTTAGTATTATATAATTTATTCAGCTTTTCCACAAGCAAAAAAATATCAGTCTTGATAATTTTCGATTTTGTTTTATTGATGATGGAATATAACGCCTTCATTTTTTCCTTATCAATGGTATACTCAAATTCGTCATGTTCTTCCACATTCTCCAAAATAAGCTGTATGTTCTTTTTGCCGTTAAATTCATTTAAGTTCAAAGTTACTGCATATGCTAAAGGTTTTGTAAGCACCTTTTCAAGAATATTTATTTTACCAAAACCAATTACCGGCACTTCTTTACCATTTTTTGAAAGGACAAAACTAATATGGCTTCCGTTTTTCCCAACTTTTTTGATGCCTTTTAAATCAGCGTCCATAACTGCCAGAACAGGCTTGGGATTTCCCGCCCCAAAAGGTTCAAACCTGCAGATATCATTGTATAGTTCAAAGCCTATATCGCTCACATTCACATATACGTCTGATTCAATTTCATTGCAGTCCCCGATACCTTCTGATTGGATATAATTGTTAAGCTCATTTGCAAAGGCATTAATATCTTTCTCCAATATTGTCAATCCTGCCGCAAGCTTATGTCCTCCATACTTAATAAGATACTGATCCGCTGATTTAAAAGCTTCAAATATATTGATGCAGTCAAAGCTTCTGGCCGAGCCTTTGCCAACGCCATCCTTTAGTGAAATGACAATGCTGGGTTTTTCATACTTCTCCGTAAGCCTGGAGGCAACTATTCCAAGTACCCCTTCGTGCCAGTTTTCACCGGCCACAACAATAATATTTTTTTTATACAAAAAACTTGCTTCTATATTATTTACGGCTTCTTCAAAAATAACCCCTTCAGCCTGTTTACGAAGTAAATTTAAGCTTTCAAGCTCTAACGCAAGATGTTCGGCTTCAGTTTCATCCGTTGCAAGCATCAGCCTGATTGCTTTTTTTGCGGTATCCATTCTTCCGGCGGCATTTATTCTGGGTGCAATTATAAATCCTATGTGATAAGATTCAATAACCTTTCCGGCTATCCCGGAAACCTCCATAAGCTTTTTCAAACCGGTTATTTTTGTATTGTTTATCTTCTGCAGCCCATTTTTAGCTATAATTCTATTGTCACCTTTTAATTCAACAATATCGGCAATGGTTCCAAGACAAGCAAGCTCAAGAAGTACGTCCTCCACATCTTTATCTTTAACTTTTAAAAATTTATTTAAATAATTTAAAAATTTAAAAGACAGTCCCGCCGCACACAAATTTTTGTTTTTCGACGAACAGTCTTTTTGCTTTGGATTTATGACAGCATAGGCATGAGGAATTCTATCATTGCACTGATGATGATCCAAAATTATAACATCCTTGTTCAGGTTGTTAATATGGCTGATTTTTTCCGCTTCCGCTATGCCGCAGTCAACTGTTATAATTAAATCCGCCTTTAGGGAACCACCTTTAAGACCTTCTATAAAATCCGTGCTTATGCCATAGCCTTCACTTTCCCGTTCGGGAACATAGTAATCAATTATTGCCCCGGCTCTTTTCAGAAGTATCATAAACTGGCTTATGGATGTTACACCATCTACATCATAATCTCCGTAAACTATGATACTTTCCTTGTTGTTTACAGCTTCCAAGACCCTTTGGCATCCTTTTTCCAAGTCTTTATAATGTTCTGCTTCCTCGAAATATTTGAAGTCAGGGTCAAGGAATTCTTCTATTTCCTGAGAAGTATTTAAATTCCTGTTTAACAGTATTTGCGATGATATGTTTGACAGATTAAATTCCTTACTTATTTCTTCAATCTCACTCTTACTATATTCATTCACTTTGAGCTTCACTTTTTTCATTATGCTCTGCTGCTCCGGTACCTTCTGCTTTAATTGCTGATTCAACCGATACTTGTTTTGATTTGATCGAATTTAGCTCATTATTAAGTCTTGCAATTGTTTCCGACTGAACTTTGTTTTTTTCCTCAAGTTGGGAAACTTTTTCAGTAAGTGAGTTGTTGCCATCCTTCAGTGAATTAATTTCTGCTTCCATTGTTTTAACATTGTTGTCAGCCAGAACCTTGTCATTTTCAAGTGTCTTGAGTTTATTTTTTATTTCCTTTGATTCAGATCTCTTCTTAAATTGTCTGGTAGTCCCTAAAATTAATACTATTACCGCACCTATAATGATGCAGGTCATTATTACAACAGCCAAAGGCGTTCTGAATGTGGCAAAAAACAAATCCACGTCAACCGGTGCTCCGTTTTGAATTGCAAAAATCGCTACAAATATGGCCAATATTAAAATAATTATAAAACTAACTTGCATAGTAACTCTCCTCTCTCCGTATCATTAGTAGAACTGATTTAACATATTATACTATATTTACATATATATTTACCACTATTTTTTGAAATTAAACTATTATGTTTTAAACTTCCGATACTATTCACAGCAATATAGCAAATAATATCTGTATATAACGTTTAACAGAGAATTCCGGAGCGATTTTTACTTTTTTATTTTTTATTTTTTATTGTTGATAAAATCGCTCCTAAGATCTGGTTTTCAAAATTTTAGCAAATAGTAACAAACTTTCAGCTCAGCATTGCTTTTATATAAATTGAGCATTCAATACGCTTTTTCTCCAGCTCACACCCAACCCTGTAGGGAGTAGTAAAATCTCCGTTAAAGTTGTAAGCATTGGCATGACAGCCGCCGCTGCAATAATATTTTGCCCAGCAGTCCTTGCATGCAGGTTTTTCGTTTACAGATACATTTCTGAACTTGTCAACCACGTTGTCTTTGTTTATACCTTCATCAACATTGCCTATTATGAACTCTTCCTGACCCACAAACTGGTGACAGGGATAAAAATCACCTGTAGGTGTAACGGCAATATATTCTGTTCCTGCTCCGCAGCCAACAGACCTTTTATAAATACACGGCCCTCCATCTAAGTCTATATTAAAATGGAAAAACTGGAACTTCTTGCTTTCATCTCCATAGGAATCAATATACAGCTTTGCAAGTTTTTCATATTCCATTTTTAAAACATCTATATGCTCTTCCTTCAATGCATACTCTTCTTCAGGATCGGCAACTACGGGTTCAACTGAGATTTTATCAAATCCCAGATCCCTTATATGTCTCACATCCTCTGAAAAATCCAGATTATAAGCCGTATATGTGCCTCTTGCAAAATAATCCTTGTCCATTCTTTTGTTAACAAAGTTCTTAAAGTTATTTACAATAATATCATAGCTGCCCTTTTCATTGACGGTTTTTCTCATACGGTCATTTGTAGTTTTCCTTCCGTCAATACTCAATACAACATTGTCCATATTTTCATTAATGTAGTCAATCTTCTCATCGTTTAGCAGCACGCCATTTGTGGTTATGGTAAATCTAAAATTTTTGTTATATTCTTTTTCTATTGCCCTGCCGTATTCCACAAGCATTTTTATTGTTTCAAAGTTCATCAAAGGCTCTCCTCCAAAGAAATCCACTTCAAGATTTCTCCTGGAACCTGAATTTTTAACCAGAAAATCTAATGCTTTTTTACCTGTCTCAAAATCTAATAATGCTCTTTCTCCATTATAGCTCCCCTGGGATGCAAAGCAGTATTCACATCTAAGGTTGCAATCATGGGTCATATTAAGGCACATCGCCTTGATTGCAGGTTTTATTTTATTTACGGTGTTAATATTCTCAGTATATAGCATATCGTTTACTATGAGGTAATTTATTTCCGAAATAGCCTCATCGGTTATATCCTTGCCATATTTTTCCCTAATTTTCTCAACCTTATGTTTAAATTTAAAATTTTCACCGGTTAATAAATCGTATGTTACTTCGTCAACAACATGCACAAGACCGCTGTTTGTATCAACAGCAAAATACATATTGTCCATACTGAATAGGTGTATCATCTTTTCCTCCAAAAAATTTTAAGGTTCGTTCAGATGCAGTAAAAAAGTAGTGGCTCCGGCCACTACAGTTTATTTGTTCTCGCACTTTTGATTTCCTACCGTGCAGGAAGTCTTACATGCTGACTGACATGAAGTTTGGCATTCACCGCATCCTTTTGAATCCATATTATCAGTTAATTTTGTTTTATTAAGCGTTTTAATATGTACCATAAATGAACCTCCTTATAAACTTTTTAAATTATAGCATTTTTGGAGATTTATTAAAAGCATTATTTTATATATTTTAACAATACTTATCTAAGCAAGGCGCTGCCGCAAATTTACCCCTATCACACCACCTAAAATTGCCACGGGAAGATACATTAAATTCCGTATAATGCTTATTTCAGCTGGATATCTGAACAGAACCTTGGCTAAAAGCACAATTACAAAATATACAGCCCAAATTTCTATACCTCTCAGAAGCCCTCTTTCATGAATGTTTTTGGAATATAACAACGAAACAATAAACATGCAGATTGGAACAACAAACTTATAGGCAGCTTCAATTGAAGGCTGCTTAGAAAAATAGTACATATAAACAGTAAGAATGAAAAATACTGCCAATGTCATTAA
Source organism: Firmicutes bacterium UBA5227 (assembly GCA_002409285.1). Classification (GTDB taxonomy): domain Bacteria; phylum Bacillota; class Clostridia; order Tissierellales; family Sedimentibacteraceae; genus Sedimentibacter. The sequence goes on from DHUT01000065.1 coordinate 48,163, forward strand.
AATCATACTAAGAGAAAATTTAAGTAATTTAATTATATTCATATTAATCCTCCAACTTTATCATTCATTTAATTTTATTCATTTTTCAGCAAAATAGAACTTTTATGAAATCTTCAAATAATTCTTGACAAAAATATCCCTCTTTGTTAAAGTAAATGTACTAAGAGGGAGTAGTTTATAATTTTTTCAGTCAACAACACGGGATGATTTATTCTGGCTGAAAAACCTGGCAATAACTCAGGTAACAAGACTTTTAGTGTATCTTTGATTTAAAAAAGGTATGCTATAAGTCTTTTTTTATTCAAAAATGGCATACTAAGAAAAATACTTAAAGGAGAAAATTATGTATTATCAAAAAAGTGCCGACTCTGTCTGTTCGGAATTAAACGTTCAAAACAGCGGTCTTAATCAGGATGAGGCAAAAAAACGATTAGAGCAGAACGGTCCTAATGCCCTAATTGAGAAAAAAAGAAAAACAATCGCACAGATGTTTTTGGGGCAGCTAAAAGACACAATGATTTATATTTTGTTTGCAGCAGCAGCAATATCAATTGCCTTAAATGAGGTAACAGATGCTGTTATAATCCTGCTTGTTGTATTAATCAATGCTGTAATAGGAGTTGTACAGGAATCAAAAGCAGAAGCCGCCCTTGAGGCTTTAAAAAATCTTACCAGCCCAACAGCAATGGTGAGGCGTAACGGAAAAATTGTAGAGATACCTGCGGCAGAATTAGTTGTCGGAGATATAGTTGTACTGGAGGCAGGCCGTATAATTCCTGCCGACTTAAGATTATTGCAGTCCGTCAACCTAAAAATTGAAGAATCGGCTTTAACGGGAGAATCAGTTCCAGTTGACAAGAATGCTGATTTTATTGCCACAGATGATGTTGGCATTGGCGATAGAATAAACATGGCATATTCTTCAACAAGCGTTGCCTACGGTCGTGGTGAGGGCGTGGTTGTATATACAGGAATGAATACCGAAATTGGAAAAATAGCTGCCATGCTAAACGAAAGCGAAGAAGAACTCACCCCTCTTCAAAATAGACTTAACGATTTGGGGAGAGTTCTTGGTATAGTTGCCATAGTTATAGTAGTGGCAATGTTCGTTATAGCCGTATTCCAAGGCAGAGACATTATCGAAATGCTGATTACTGCCATATCCTTAGCAGTTGCTGCAATTCCCGAGGGTCTTACGGCAGTTGTCACCATAGTGCTGGCACTGGGCGTTCAAAGAATGGTCAAGGTAAACACAATAGTCCGTAAGCTTCCCGCAGTTGAAACATTAGGAGCCGTAAGCACAGTCTGCTCAGATAAGACAGGTACTTTAACACAAAACAAAATGACTGTAACCCAAGTTTATCTAAACGGTAAATTGAAGGATGTGAAAGAGCTTTCTTACGATAACAATACTTTATTTATGAACGGCTTTATATTATGCAATGATGCTTCCACAGCTCACAGCGAAAGAATAGGCGACCCTACAGAACTTGCATTATTAGATATGGGTAAACCGTTTGATATAACAAGAGAAGGTCTTGAAGAAGCTAATCCAAGGATTAATGAACAGTCGTTTGATTCAGCCCGCAAGCTTATGACAACTGTTCATAAAGACCGCAATGGAAAAATTATAAGCTATACAAAGGGTGCAATGGATATTCTCCTTGGACGGTGCAATAAGGTATATTTAAACGGTGAAATATCTGACATTACTGATAAAAATATTTCAGATATAAACAATGCCGCATCTGAAATGGCAAAAAATGCTTTACGAGTACTGGCGCTTGGAATCAGGGAAGACGATGATTCTGCAAGTGAAGAAAATCTTACATTTGTCGGTCTTGTGGGTATGATTGACCCACCACGACCCGAAGCAAAGGAGTCAGTAAAAGTATTAAAGCAGGCCGGAATAACAACAATAATGATTACAGGCGACCACAGGGACACGGCTCTGGCAATTGCGAAGGAATTAGGCATTGCCCAGGATGAAAGCCAGTGCATTACCGGCTCTGAGCTAAATGAAATGACTCAGGAACAATTAAACACCAAAGTTGAAAACTTAAGGGTTTTTGCACGGGTGTCTCCCGAACATAAAGTTATGATTGTTAAAGCTTTTAAATCGAACGGAAGCATAGTTTCAATGACCGGTGACGGGGTAAACGACGCTCCTTCTTTAAAAGCGGCGGATATTGGTGTTGCCATGGGCATAACAGGAACAGACGTTGCAAAGGGTGCGGCTGACATGGTTCTTACAGATGACAACTTCGCCACTATTGAAAAGGCAGTAGCAGAAGGACGAGGAATTTACCAGAACATCAAAAAAACGGTGTTATTTCTTCTTTCTTCTAATTTCGGTGAAGTAATATCTATGTTCTCAGCAATAGTTGCAGGGCTTGCTGCACCTCTTCAGTCCATACACATTCTGTGGATTAATCTTATTACCGACTCATTGCCGGCTTTGGCACTTGGTGTTGATACAAATGACAAAGATATAATGAAAGCTAAGCCAAGAGATCCTGAGGAAAGCCTCTTTGCCCACGGTAGTATGGCATTTACCATTTTTAACGGATTCATGATTGCGGCACTTACATTAGGTGCATTTCTATGGTCGCCCATCACTCACTTAAACGAAGCAGGAATGCCTGTTACACTTGCAAATATTAAATGGATGCTTGGTGAGGTAATAATGGAAAACGGTGCTGAATACAGCGTTATAAGGCATGCTCAGACATATGCCTTCACAACACTGGGAATTTCACAGCTGTTCCATGCAATAGGAATGAGAAACTACGATAAATCATTATTCAGACAAAATCCGTTTGAAAACAAAGCCATGATTGGCGCCTTTGCAATAGGCTTATTGCTCCAGTTAGCTGTTACGGAAATTGATATACTTGTTGAAGTATTTGAAACGAGCAAGCTGTCCCTGAATGAATGGGGAAGTCTGATACTCCTATCAATGATTCCATTATTGACACATGAAATCATTGTAGCAGGAAAACATATGTTTAGGAAAAAAGCCTGAAAATTAAATAGCAGCTGAAAGTTAATGGCTAAAAGGTCCCGGTGAAGGTAAGAAACCGGGACTTTTTTTCTTCATGAAAAAAGGAGCCATGCTCCCTTTATTATGTAATATTATTTGTCATCCTCTTCATCTGCACCGGCAGATGTTTCTTCAATTCCTTCCGTAGGTTTTTCAGCCTTTTCGGATTTTTCCTTGCCCTTTTTTGAAACACTTCCTATAGCCCATTTAGAGAATTCAATTCTATTTTTGGCAAATGCCATCTCTAAAGTTACCACTTCATCGCTAATCTTAACCACCTTACCGTGAATTCCGCCTATTGTAATAACTTCATCACCTAAAGCAAGACTGTCTCTCATAGCCTTTGTTTCTTTGTCTTTCTTTTTCTGGGGTCTTATCATCATGAAATACATCATTGCAAATAATACGACCATCATTAAAAGACCACTTAATTGTTCAGGTTGCATACTTCCTCCTAAAATTTATTATATCCATAATTTTCATAAAACTCTTTTTTGAATTCCATGAAATTATCTTCCCATATACTTATTCTAATATGTTTCATTAAATTAATCAAGAAAAATAAATTATGAATTGAAGCAAGCCTTGCTCCAAGTATCTCATTTTCACCAAACAAATGTCTCACATATGCTCTTGAATAATTTCTGCAGGTATAGCATCCGCAATTTTCATCTATAGGTCCAAAGTCATGCTTGTATTTTGCATTTTTAATTGTAAGCTGACCCCTGCTTGTCATAAATGCTCCATGTCTTGCCATTCTCGTGGGTAGCACGCAGTCAGCCATATCTATTCCTCTTTCCACCGCCTCGAAGAGATAATCGGGGCTTCCCACACCCATCAGGTATCTTGGTTTGTTCCTGGGAAGAAGCTCCACAGTATAATCCATTACCTCACACATCAATTCTCTTGGCTCACCAACACTCAGTCCGCCTACCCCATAACCGGGAAAGTCAAGCTCCGTAAGCCGCTTAACGCTCTCAATTCTTAAGTCCCTGTACATCCCTCCCTGGACTATTCCGAACAGTGCCTGGTTATCGGTATTTTTATGGTATTCCTTGCACCGCTCTGCCCATCTTGTTGTCCTTTTCATGGACTTTTCCACATATTCATATTCGGCAGGATAAGGAGCACACTCATCAAATGCCATCATAATATCAGATCCAAGACTGTTTTGTATTTCCATAGATTTCTCCGGGCTTATAAAATGCCTTGAACCGTCAATATGCGAACGGAACTCCACTCCTTCTTCCGTTATCTTTCTTAAGGGTCCGAGACTGAAAACCTGGAACCCTCCGCTGTCTGTAAGTATGGGTCTGTCCCAGTTCATAAATTTATGCAGGCCTCCCGCTTCCTTGATGAGCTCATGTCCGGGTCTTAAATACAAATGATATGTATTCCCAAGGATTATCTGAGCTTCCAGAGCTTTCAGTTCTTCAGGTGTCATAGCTTTTACAGTTGCCTTTGTTCCTACAGGCATAAAAATAGGGGTGTTTATATCGCCGTGGTCGGTATGAATAATCCCAAGCCTCGCTTTGCATTCTTTTGATTCCTTTATCAGTTCAAAATTAAACATAATTTTATCCTTTTATCTTTTTACTTTACTTAATCAGCATGGCATCTCCAAAACTGAAAAATCTGTATTTTTCTTCAACAGCAATTTTATATGCATTCATAATATGCTCCTTGCCGGCCAATGCGCTCACAAGCATGATCAGAGTAGATTCAGGTAAATGAAAATTTGTTATCAGACAGTCCACTACCCTGTACTTATATCCCGGGAAAATAAAAATATCCGTCCAGCCCTTTTGTTCTCTTACAAATCCACTGGAATCACCTATTGTCTCCAATGTTCTTGTGCTTGTGGTTCCCACAGATATTATTTTTTTCCCATTCCTTTTGGCAGCATTAATTTTTTCTGCTTCCTTTTCGGAAAGCTCGTAATATTCCGAATGCATTTTGTGTTCTGATATGTATTCCGCTTTAACAGGTCTGAATGTTCCAAGCCCCACATGGAGTGTCAACCTGGCAATTACAACTCCTTTTGCTTCTATTTTTTCAAGAAGTTCATCGTTAAAGTGAAGCCCTGCGGTTGGTGCTGCGGCAGAACCCGGATTTTTTGCATAAATTGTCTGATATCTATCCTTGTCCTCAAGCTTCTCATGGATATAGGGAGGCAGGGGCATTTCCCCAAGAGAATCCAGTATTTCCTCAAATATTCCCCTGTATTCAAACTCTATAATCCTGTTTCCGTCTTCCTCAACATTGATTATTTTTCCTGCTAAAAGCCCTTCCTTAAAAACTATCTCTGTGCCGGTTCTGGCCTTCTTCCCTGGTTTTACCAGTGTTTCCCACCTGTTATCATCAAGTCTTTTTAAAAGCAATATTTCTATTACCGCTCCTGTATCTTTCCTAATTCCGTACAGTCTTGCGGGAAGAACCTTTGTATCGTTGATTACCAAGCAGTCGCCCTCATTTAAATAACTTATAATGTCATAAAAATGTCTGTGCTCAACTTCTCCGGTTTTTTTATCAAGGACAAGAAGCCTGGAATGGTCTCTTTCCTTTATCGGTGTTTGTGCAATCAATTCCTCAGGTAAATCATAGTAAAAATCGCTTGTCTTAAAATTATTTATCATTTAATTGTAACTCCAGTATAATAATGTTTTAATATTTCATCATATTTAAATCCTTCAGCAGCCATTTCCTTTGCGCCATACTGGCTCATGCCTATGCCGTGTCCCCAGCCTCTGCCCTGGAAATTATAGCTGGAACCGGAAGCAGAAACAGTGCCGGAAGAAGAACTTGTACTCGTATCAAGCACAGATACTCCGGAAGAACTTATGACAGAAACTTTCCCGTCGGTAAGCTTTTCAGTCCCTGAGCCTGTTATGGCGTATTTTCCCTTCAGATTTTCGGAATCAGGATTATCTGAATTATTTGAATCTGTTCCGATTATTGAATCGAGAATTCCACCTCTTGAAGGAACAGGAGTATATTGATTTGTAAAATAAAACACTCCTCCGCTTTCACTTACACTCATGCTTCCGTTGCCAATTGTAAACCATGAACTCATGAGTCCCAGAAGCAGCCTTGCTTCTTCCTTACGATATACAATTTCTCCAATATCAGTATTAAATATACATTCCATAACCCGGTTGTTTTCAGATACCTTTGTTATCTCTATGCTGTAAATATCCCTTACACTGTGTCCATCATCCCTGAGCATTTTTATTATTTCTTCCCTTGTATAGGATTTCTGCCACTCGGTGTAGGGTGATCCTGATCTGTTTGAGTACTCATCTTCAACTCCTACGGCATATGGAAGCTTGGCAGACCATACATTTTCTGAGTTTTCGGTACTGCCTCCGCTGGTTGAATGGTAGAAGGCCTGAATAAGCTTATTGTCATAATAAATCATTTCTCCGTTTGTTTCATCAACCGCTTCATTTGTAGAAGCTTTTTCCGAATTATATCCCATATAAACCTGGCTGTTTTGATTATCATCCATGTCATAGCCGTAAGTGGCATAGGGGTTCAGGCATGAAACAGCGTAAGTCCTTGCGGCAACAGCCTGGGCTTTCAATGATTCCTTGCCCCAGGATGCGGCTATTTCATTTGGTACCACCCCATAGAGATAGCTTTCCAAATCAACATAATTTATTGATATAAGCTTAGAGCTTTCTATTATGCTGAATCCTATCAGACCCCTATACGGTTTTTTATCAATTTTAATCATTTCGCATGATTCGCTGCGGTTGAACGAAGAAAAAAATATGTTCATTTCATTGCTGTACATAAATACAGCATTATTGTTTCCGTCATATACAATAATGTTTTTCATATCGGTATTTACTGCTTTTCCTGCATATCCATCACCGCTCAATTCTTCCTGCAAATCCTTCGCTTCATCTAATCCCGGGTAGTTTCCTCCGTATATTTTAAACCCCTCCGTACTTAGTTGAGGATAAAAATCCGCATTGAACCTTTTTTCTAATTGCTCGGCTTCCTTTTTCGCATCATTGTAAGAAGAATATATGTCGTCAAGCACCACATGGTTAGGACCATATTCAGCTTTATTGCCGCCTGGGGTATAATTAAAATTCCTGTCAAAATACGAATCCAGAAGGACGCTGACTTCATCCTCTTCTAATTGAAATAATGAGTCAGAATATCCATTTAGTTCATATACCGTTATATTTTCATATCCCTCAAGAGAGGACTGCTCATTATAAATTCTTGGAGATCTGATTCTTATCCTGACATATTCTTCTCCTGATGCTCCGTAGCAATTAGAAGTTGAAAACAATAATGTCAATAAGAACACAGCGGTTATTTTTTGTGCCAGCTTTCTCATACTTACCTACCCTTCCAAATCTATTGTCATTTGATTCCTTTTTTTCTTATGTTTGTTTACATGCCTGAAACCCAGCTCTGTAACAGTTCTTCCTCTCGGTGTGCGGTTCAGATATCCTATTTGAAGTAGGTATGGTTCATAAACATCTTCAATTGTTCCTTTTTCTTCACCGATGGAAGCCGCAAGAGTATCAAGCCCCACAGGACCGCCTTTATAAAAATCTATAATTGTGTTTAATATCCTCCTGTCAAGCTTGTCCAGACCCATTTCGTCTATTTCAAGCATCTTTAGAGCATTATCAGCCGTAGAAGTATCAATTACACCATCCCCCTTTACTATGGCATAATCCCTGACCCGCTTTAAAAGCCTGTTTGCAATCCTCGGGGTTCCTCTTGAACGCCTTGCTATTTCTTCCGCTCCGTCTTCATTGATTTCGATGTCAATGATATTGGCTGAACGCAAAACAATTTCCTTTAAATCCTTAACATCATAAAAATCCAGGTTACACATCACTCCAAACCTGTCACGCAGTGGTGAAGCAAGCATTCCCGACCTGGTGGTTGCACCGATAAGCGTAAATTTTGGCAGGTCAAGTCTTATGGATCTGGCTGACGGTCCCTTTCCTATTATTATATCAAGGGCATAATCTTCAAGTGCCGGATACAAAATTTCTTCCACATTTTTATTTATTCTGTGAATTTCATCTATAAAAAGCACATCATTTTCGTTTAAATTTGTAAGTATTGCAGCCAAATCCCCCTGTCTTTCGATTGCAGGACCGGAAGTAACCCTTATATTCACTCCCATCTCATTGGATATTATATTGGCAAGAGTAGTCTTTCCAAGACCCGGAGGACCTGAAAGCAGTACATGATCCAGTGGCTGATTCCTCATTTTGGCAGATTCTATGAAAATATTCAATACCTCTTTAACCTTTGTCTGACCTATGTATTGAGAAAGCTTTTGGGGTCTCAGGCTAAGCTCCAATTCCTCCTCGGCTTTGCTTGCAGTGCCGGCAACTATTTCATTTTCTCTATCATACATTACTATACCTGCCTGTTAATATTTTTTAGTGCTTCTTTTATAATTTCGTTTTCTGTCTTTCCTGTGAAATCAATTCTGTCAAGGGTCTGCCTTGCAGCATAGGAATTAAAACCCAGAGCAATCAGTGCATTGAGAACATCAGATTCTTCGGAATCCATACGGGAAATGCCTATTTCTTCTCCACCTTCTGTTATGTTCTGTAATGTCCCCACCTTATCCTTAAGCTCAAGTATGATTTTACTTGCGGTTTTTTTACCTATGCCGGGCACCTTGGACATTCTTGCAGCATCATCCTTCAGGATTATTTCCCTGACTGTATTTACCTCATAGGTAGAAAGAACGGACAATCCTGCCTTCGGACCTATGCCGTTAACAGAAATAAGCTTCTTAAACAGTTCTATTTCATCTGTGGTTAAAAATCCGTAAAGAGAAATCATATCTTCTCTTATATGCATATAAATTTGTATTAAAACATGGCTGCCTTCAATTATTTTGTTTAATGTTGAAAGAGAAGTATTAATGTAATAACCTATACCATCGTTGTCTACTACTATGTAGTCCAAGCCTCTTTTAACAACCTCGCCCTTTATGTAACTTATCATTGTAACTCTCCGTTTAATATTTTAATATTTTGAAATTATCCGCATATTTCAGGGAATGAGCGTGACATATGGCCGCTGCCAGACCATCAGCAACATCATCAGGCTTTGGGATAGTGTCCAGATGCAATATTACTTTAACCATCTCCTGAATTTGTTTTTTTTCAGCTCTCCCATATCCGACAATTCCCTGCTTTATCTGAAGAGGTGTATATTCATAAAGGGGAATCCCGCTGTTTTCCGCAGCAAGCAGGTGTACTCCTCTGGCTTCAGCTATGGCAATTGCCGTCTTTACATTTTTATTATAAAATAGCTCCTCTATTGCAACCGCTTCAGGCTTGTACAATTTAAACAGTTCCATATAGCTGTCATAAATTATTTTAAGTCTCCTGGGGAACTCTTCGCCGCTTTCCGTAATAATCGCCCCGTAGTCAATAACTTCAAATTTATTTCCTATGTAATTTAAAACCCCATATCCTGATATAGCAAGCCCAGGGTCAATTCCAAATATAATCATAATTATTCCTTTTCTTTTGTTATCACAACTGTTCAGCAGTAACTCACCTACAACTGAACTATTGTTCAGCTATTGTTCTAAATTATAACATAGAATACCTGCCATGTTAAGAACTTTTTATTTACTTGTAAATCTTGCTATTAATTTTTACTTTGCAATAAGTTAAAATGTGATATAATGAATAAAAATCTTTATCTGAATGGAGTTTAACATGTTCAAAAAAGAAAGCAGACTTAAAAGGTTTGATTTTATGTTGTTCCTAACAACAATAGCCTTATGCATATTTGGATTTATAATGATTAACAGTGCAACCATGAGCAAGGCCTCCGGAAGCGAGCCATACCTAAAAACGCAGATTGCCGCTTTTTCCATGGGATTGGTGGCGTTGTTCATATTGGTTATGATAGACTATGACATATATGGAAGCTTTTATATTCCAATTTACGGAATATCTATTGCTTTGCTTGTATATGCATTAATCAGACCTGTTTCCGCATCCGAATGGGGAGATGTAAGGAGCTGGGTTTCAATAGGTCCAATTGTTTTTCAGCCTTCCGAAGTTGCAAAATTCAGCGTAATTATATCGTTGTCAAAGTATATTGACATACACAAGGAAAATATAAATAACCCTTCGGTTCTGATAAAAATACTTGTATTTGCACTTGTGCCGGTAGTTTTAATCCTAATGCAGCCGGATCTGGGTACTGCCCTGGTTTTCATGTTTTTTATAGCAGTTATAATTTTTATAGCAGGAGTGGACAGAAAATACATTATCGCCATATTTATTGTATTGTTGGTGATGCTGCTGGCAGGACTGATTATATTTCCGGGTCTGATGGAAAATTATGTTCCTAAGGATAACTATATGCTGGACAGAATAGTTGCATTTTTATATCCTGAATTAGATCCCGAAGGTATTGGATACCAAGTAATCCAGTCAAAGACCGCAATCGGGTCGGGACTTCTCTACGGAAGAGGTCTTAACAACGGAGTCCAGAATCAGTTGGGATACCTTCCCACAAAGGAAACAGATTTTATATTTGCCGTAATCGGGGAAGAACTTGGTCTTTTGGGAGGACTTTTGCTGCTTGGCTTGTATGCGGTACTGCTGTACAGATTAATCAGAATCGCAAGACATGCATCAGACTTATTCGGCTCACTTATGGTATCTGGAATAGCCGCAATGCTTTTTTTTCACATATTTGAAAATATAGGCATGACTATGGGACTGATGCCGGTAACAGGAATACCGCTTCCTTTAATAAGCTACGGCGGTACATTCATGCTTGTAAATATGATAAGCATTGGACTTTGCCTAAGCGTAGGCATGAAGAGAGGAAGAATGGATTTAAACGATTTTATGGAACGATAAAAAGGGGCTGACAGCCCCTTTCTTCATTTTATTCAAAACAGCTTCCACCTGTAAATTCTCTTAAAATTGAAGTGTTTGTAATTGCACTTTCATCTTCAATAGGTTTAAAATAGCTTAGAAACTTGAGAAGCCTCTGCCTTTCAGGATAGAATTTGCTGTCATATTCAATTCCCTCTATTAAGGGTTCGGCATATTTTCTAAGTACACACAGCTCGTAAACCAGCGCAGAATTAAATATAGCATCTGCATTTTCCTGGTAGGGGAAAATATATTTTTCGGTTCCCCTCACAACACTATCCCACAGCTCCATTGTTTTAATGGCATTGTTTCCTCGATGTGTGTTATCTCTTACTATGCGTCTGAGCAGCCTTAAATCAGATGTTGGAATACGATTGTGATTATCTATGTTTAGCTGGGTCAATGCGCTGATATATATTTTAAATTTATTTATTTGTGGTATCTGCTCCGTAAGATGATCATTAAGTCCATGTATTCCTTCAATTATAATGATGTAATCATTTGTTAAGGTTACCGGCTCTCTCGTATATTCTCTTTGCCCCGTTTTGAAATTATATACAGGAATATTAACAGTTTCACAGGTCATCAGGCTCAGAAGCTGCTCGTTGAACAAATCAAGGTCTAAGGCATCAATTGTCTCAAAGTCATATTCCCCATTTTCATCTCTTGGTGTCAGATGCCTGTCAACAAAGTAATCGTCCAGAGAAAGCGCAAACGTCTTCTTTCCGTTAACCCGCAATTGAATTGAAAGTCTTTGGGCAAAAGTAGTCTTTCCGGAGGAAGAAGGTCCTGCAATCAGCACAACCTTAATATTTTTATCACTGGCTATTTCATCTGCTATATAAGCTATTTTCTTCTCATGGAGAGCTTCGTTAACTCGTATCATATCATCTATTGTGTTATTGGCTATTTTCCTGTTCAAAGCTCCGACATAAGCCACATCCATTATTTTCCCCCAATCTTCGGCCTCCTTAAAAACTTTATACAGCTTTTTTTGTTCAATATTCTCAGGAAGTTCAAAATTACTTTCCTGTGTGGGGTAATTAAGTATAATTCCGGGATAAAATAATCTTAGATCAAATTTATCTATGAACTCTGTATTCGGAGCAAGATAACCATAAAATGTATCATAATATCCATCCAGTTCATAAACTCTTATAGTATCTCCGTTCCAGTATTTCAAAAGCTGAACTTTATCGTTCATGCCCTGTTCGGTAAAAATTTTCTCTGCTTTATTTAGGCTCAAAAACATTGTGCTTATAGGCTTTTTCTCATCTATAATCTCCTGCATTCTTTTTTTTATGTTTTTAAGCTGCATCTTATTTACAAGGTGCTCATGTTCCAGCTCAGTATACAGCCCTTTGTTCAATGAGTGCTTTATTTCTACACCTATACCGGGGAAAACATCTTTGCAAGCCTTAATATATATCATAGTCAGGGTTCTGACGTAAATTCTGTGACCGTCATTATCTTCTATGCTCAAAAACTCGATCTTGTCATTCTCTTTGAATTTTCCATTCACAAGCTCCTGAAGCCTGTTGTTCACCTTTACTCCAAGATAACCGGTATAATCGTCCTTATACTTTTTCAGTAAATCAAACAATGATTCATTTTCATTAACATCTGCAATTTTATGTTCATTAATTAATTCTACTTTCATGTTACCCTCCGTTATTTTAAAAATAGTCTGTCGCTAATTTCAGATTTCACCTCCAGTCCGTTTAAATATTTCAGTCCACCTTCGTACCCTCCGAGAATCAGCTTGTAGGCATGGAGAACCTGCTGTTTTTCCGAATCTTTTTTCCCGTACTTCTTATCTCCTTCTATGGGATGACCTATAGAAGCCAGATGTGCCCTTATCTGATGTGCTCTGCCCGTCTCTATTTCTATTTCAAGCCATGTGTAGTTTCCTTCTGTTCTTATGGGATGAGCATAGGTTATGACTTCCTTTGCATTTTCAGTATTTTCCCTGATAATTTTTACCATATTCTTATTTTCATTTTTTATGAGATAATCCTTAAGCTCCAAATCCTTATTGATTATTCCGTGAACCTTGGCTATGTATAATTTTTTTATGTTCCTTTCTCTTATTGCCTTATTGGTCTGCTTCAATGAATCGTAATTTTTTGCTGCAATAATCAGGCCTGATGTATTTTTGTCCAGCCTGTTGCACACCGCAGGCTTAAATGTAAAGCTTATATTTTCCTCTTTTGCATTTAGATACATTCTGATTTCATCCACAAGATTTCTTTGGGATGTTTCATCAGGCTGAGTACTCAAGCCTATTGGCTTGTTTACAATTAAAATATTATCATCCTCATAAACTATTTTGAAATGTATCTCCGTCTGTTTCAGTGTCTTCTTTTCTCTAAATTTTTCAATTGTTTCATCAGCTAAATAAAGCTGTACCAAATCATCCTTTTTTAATACTGTTTCCGGTTCAGCCTTTGAACCGTTCAATTTTACATTTTTCTTCCTCAGCATTTTATAAATAAATGACTGGTTTGCTTTATTGAGGTATTTTTTTAAAAATCTGTCCAGCCTTTGACCTTCTTCATTATTTGTAATTTTTATTTCCTTCATACTTATAAAACCGCCTTTCTGCTAAAGACACCGATAGGGTCATGAAACAAGTATTTGTTTCAAACTTTATTTCGTATTGATATGAATTATTACTTTATTATACCAAACTATTTATTAAAGTGTATATGCTTTTGTAAAATTTGATAAAATTAACAGCTTTTTATTAAATGAGGTTATTGTATCTAATATAATTTTGTGATAATATAAAGAGGTACGGATATTCTTAAGGAGCGACAAATGAAAAAGATAATTAATGCTATAAGAGACTTTTTATATAATATTACAGACTATGGTTTAATTATTATCGTAATAGTTGTCATGGTTGGAATATTAGGCTGGAGGTTTAACATTTTATTCAGCAGAGGAATCGATAAAGAGGTTATAGACCAGTTGCCGCCAATTGCAGCAAATGAGCCTGAACCTTCTGACAGTACCGGCAATAATCCGAATCCCTCTGAACCGGGTGAGGCTGAAGAACCGTCCCAGACTGAAGAGCCTGAAAAGCCTTCCCAGAATGAAAGCGGAAGTGGTTTGATAGCAACAGTTGTTATTCCGGATGGCACTTTGCCTTCAAAGATAGCCGAAATTCTCTTGAATTCAAACTTGATAGATGACACAAAAGCATTCTTAAACAAATCTGTTGAGCTTGGTCTTGATACAAGACTTAGAAGCGGAACCTATGAAATCGAAGTCGGAACGTCACTGGACAATATAATTAAAATACTTGCAAATGCCCAATAAAGTAACAAGGGCGGACACGTGTTCGCCCCGTGTTCGCTCTTGCGTTCTTAATACTTTGAATTCACGTAGTAATCGATAACGGATGTCTTTCTTTTATCAGAGAAGACACTTTCTTTTTTTAACACCTCCAAAAGCCAAAGGCTCTTAGAATGAAGAACAGCATATTCAAAATCATTCAAAACAATTTCGTACAGCTTGCCTTCAAGGTTTGTGGACTCCATTTTGATAAAGTATGCTTCCACGTTTTCGTAGTGAAGAAATCTTAACAGCCGGAATGAAGTTTTATCCTTTTCATTGTAATAATAATCGGCATCGCTTAAGTATTTGCTGTAATAGCTTATATGCTTTCCTCTGTCTTTAATTTCCTGGGCTAACATCATGTGGTACTTTGCCATCATATTATAATACTGATAGTTGTACATTCCTTTTTCAAAGCTGTCTATACGCTGAAATGGCTTAATATTCTTTTCAAGCATATATTTATAGTTTAGGTCCAGATACTCCTTCTTGTTTATATCACCGTTCATGTGCTGAATGATCAGCATATCCCTATGTTCGAAAAAATCATCAAAAATAGTCTTGTTCGGTTTGAAATAATTCATAAAATCACTCTTTCTAATTGTCATACTAAAGCGTACATTAATTTTAACAGAAAATACGCATTTTAGCAAGAGCGATAGATAATGTTAGAAGGTTAAGATATAAATAGCCACCGAAAACTCGGTGGCATATACGTTAAAGCATTACTGCCTGTTCAACAACTCTATCTCTTAATCCTTCCGGAATATCTTCTACGTCATGATTTACACTCATTACAAAATTAACATCGAACTTCTCTGATAAATAATCTAATCTTTCAATTATGGAATTTAGCTTATCCACACCTGATTGTGCAATTTTGTATAATCCGTCTATGTATACTACTTCCACATCATAATCTGTTGCAATTAAACCGCATACAAAACCTTGGAACTGCTCTGTATTTGTCAGTCCGAATTCTTTCGTGTTAATATATCTGACACGGTAGTCCAAATCGAATATGTGTCTGTTGTTCGCTTCCAGGAAAACCATCTTTCCCTGTATATTTTCGATTGATTTATTTGCCATATCAATCATTCTTCTTGTTTTACCTGTACCATTGTGTCCGCAAACCAATTGAACCATAATAATCACACTCCTACGATTTTTTTATAAAAGTTAATTACAGATATATTGTACCACAGATTGAAAATGTTTACACTAACAATTTTAAAAATTTATAAGTTTTTTGAACCTTGGCTCCTTCCTGCCTTTTCCATCATATTTGTCACCCTACCCAAAGTTAGGGTGACAAGGAAGTTACAACAACCCCATGTCACCCTTGTCACATTTAGGCGAATATTACATAAAGCAGTGAATAAAGGCCTGCAACTCCTATTAATATGTAAATAATCCTTCCAAGCTTGTTGTTCCAGCCCCCAAAGAAGTTATCTACAATATCAATTTTTGCTAATCCGTACAAACCCCAATTCAGGGCTCCTATGATTATAAGAATTGAAGCTATGGCAGTTATTATCTTCATACTTCCTCCCCAACACTGATATTATTACATTATATTGGAGGTAAGGTGTAAATATGTACAAAGCTTAAATATTTTCAGATAATCTGAAATATTTCCGACAGTGCGTAATATACACCTGAATTATTGTTGTCATAAACTGATACTGTCCTTGCAGCCTTAATTGATTCTTCCGTCCCGTTTTTCATTGCTATGCCAAGCCCCGTATTTCTTAAAAGCTCTGTGTCGTTATTGTCATCGCCAATTGCAATTATCTCTTCAGGTGCTATACTGATATGCGAAGAGTATTTTTTCAGTGCATTCCATTTACAGCCCTGGGGGTGCAGAAATTCCAGCAGTGCTCTTTTGCTGATATTTCTGTTGCATATAATGTTATATCTTCCCTTCTTAAATCCATCCATTACATGTGCAAATTCACACAGTCTGTTATATTCACCAAAGTAGCATGCAGATAAAATATTATTTATATTTCCGGGTTCAAATTTCATTATCCTTGCACGATTATACTCTCTCTTAATATATCCGAAATATGCTTCTTCATAATCTTCTCTTTCATAAATCAAATCATATCCGTTTTCATATTCATCAACATGAAGCACAGGATTCAGGCTGTATTTTAATCCTTCTTCGTATATTTTTTCAAATTCCAGAGGATTGAGATAGTTACATTCCACAAGCTCATCATTGTATGAATACCTTATAATTGCTCCGTTGTTAGCTAATATGACCGGATTTACTCCCTTTATCTCTTCTGTAAGCTGCTTAGCCATGTAATAGTTTCTTCCGGTTGCAATTGCTATCCTGATGTTTCGTTTATGAAGTTCGTTTAATATCCTGCTGTTTTTTTTGCTTATTTTCTTTTCATCGTCAAGGAGTGTCCCGTCCAAGTCCAGGACTACCATTTTATAGCTCATAACATCACCCGCATGAATTATACCACCGATATCCGGAAATGTACAACCCCAAACAAATCATTTGTTATCTGAAAAAGATACGGCAGAAGTTTCTGCCGTATCTTTACATTCATTCATTATTCATTCATTCATTATTTTATTAATTCTGCGTTTTTGAAGTCCCATTTATTTGTCATTGTAAGTTCAACGCCTTCTACTTTTCCTTCATCAACTATGTTAGTAAATGTATAATAGTAAATAGGAGCTATAACATGGTTGTTCATAAGAACATCCTCGGCTTTCTTTAATGCTGCATCTCTATCTTTACCGGTCGTCAAACGAGATTCGTTTAATGCCTTTTCAAATTCTTCCTGTTCAGGGTTTAAAGTTTTGTCATGTGGCGCAACAATAGGTTCTTCTCTGTATCTCCACTGAGGGTCGTTGTTTCCTGAGTTAGAAGCAAATAAATCTAACATTGTCATTGGATCACCATAGTCACCTAACCATCCGCCTCTGGCTATTATATAGTTACCTGCTCTTCTTTCATCCTGGAAAACATCCCAGTCCTGATTAAGGAGCTCAACGCTTACACCAAGGTTTTGTTTCCACATTCCCTGCAATGCTTCTGCAATTTTTTTGTTGTTTTCATTAGTATTGTACAGGAAAGTAACTTTTGGAAGACCTTCGCCATTTGGATATCCTGCTTCAGCTAATAATGCCTTAGCTTCATCAACTAATGCCTTACCCGGGTCGATTCCATATTCCGGTGCAGGTAGGTCATTGTCATCTAACGGTCTTATGTCGCTTCCGTCAGAATATTGCATGCCTGAAGGAATGAATCCTGTTGCAGGCGTTTCTCCACCCTTTGTAACCTGTTCAACAAATACTTTTCTATCAATAGCAAGTGAGAATGCTTTTCTTACTCTTACGTCCTTGAATACAGGGTCATCATTGTTAAAGTTTACATAGTAAGTTCCGATGTGCGGGGTAATCTTGAAATTCGGGTCTTCTTTTTGAAGTTCTGGAATTCTGTCATTTACTATACTGTCAAGTACCTGGATTTCGCCATTTTTATATCCGCTAAGTGCTGTACTTCCTTCAACTATCATCAGACCTTTAATGCCTGCTAATTTAACTCTGTCAGCATCCCAGTAGTTCTCATTTTTAACCATAGTTATATGGTCACCTATTTTGTACTCGGTCAGTTTAAAAGCACCGTTGGAAATACATGTTGCAGGATCCTTTTCCCAGCCTTCACTCTTAGCTTCAACTATATCCTGTCTAACAGGTGCATAAGTATAGAATGAAGTTAAGCTTAAGAAATAAGGAACCGGGAAGTTCAAATTAACTTCCAATGTTTTGTCATCCAGAGCCTTAACGCCTACATCATCCCTTGATGCTTCACCCTTAAAATATGCATCTCCATTTACCAAGTAATTAGTAACGATGAATGAATATTCAGAAGCAGTTGCTGGATCACATGCTCTTTTCCAGGCATATTCAAAATCTTTTGCTGTTAAAGGCTGTCCGTCCGACCATTTCATACCATCTCTCAAGTGGAAAGTATAGGTTTTTCCTTCATTGGTAATATCCCATGTTTCAGCTGCAGCAGGTTCTATACCATCCTTTGTTTCTCTTGTTAAGCCCTCAAATAAGTTTTGAATGATATGACCGCCGTCAGCAGCGCTATTCAGAGTCGGATCCCAAGTCTGTGGGTCTACTCCCATATTCCATACTAAATAATCATCTTCTCCTGCCGGAGTTGTTGTTCCTGGTTCTTCCGGTGTTTCAGTTGGTGTGCCCGGTGTAGGTGCCGGCGTCTCCTGCTTCCCACAACCAACTATTGAAAATACCATAGCAAGTACCACTACCATTGATAGTACTCTCTTTAACATAAAATCCCTCCAAATATTTATGTATTTGCAGCCTGTTATCGGCTGCATTTATATTATCACCTTTTTTATGCGATATATCAATAAATGAGCCTTTTAACTCTTTTAACAATATCGTATAAAAGATGAGAATATCATTATTTGTCTAACAAATGACATGCTGCAAAGTGCTCTTTTCCCACCTCTTTAAAAACAGGAGTTTCTTCTTTGCATATGTCCATTGCGTACCTGCACCTTGTTCTGAATTTGCATCCTGACGGAGGATTTACAGGGCTTGGAACATCTCCCTCTAAAACTATACGCTTAGATGACTCGGCTATATCAGGATCCGGTATTGGTATTGATGACAGCAGAGCCTGGGTATATGGGTGAACAGGGTTTGCATACAGTTCTTTGCTGCTTGCAACCTCCACAAGGCTTCCCAGGTACATAACGCCTACTCTGTCTGATATGTGCTTAACCATTGACAGGTCATGGGCTATGAACAAATATGTTAGCCCCCTTTCTTCCTGCAAGTCTTCAAGCATATTTACAACCTGTGCCTGAATAGATACGTCGAGAGCCGATATAGGTTCATCACAGATAATAAACTCAGGATCCACAGCCAACGACCTTGCAATTCCTATACGCTGCCTCTGACCTCCGGAAAACTCATGAGGGTAACGCGCAGCATGATCCTTGTTTAACCCTACCGTATCAAGCAAATCATAAATTTTCTGCTGTCTCTCCTTTCCGGAAGCCAGGTGATGTATATCCATAGGTTCTCCTATTATATCTGAAACTGTCATTCTTGCATTCAAGGATGCGTAGGGATCCTGGAAAATCATCTGCATTTTTTTCCGGTAAGGAAGCATCTCTTCTCTGCTGAGTTTTGCAATATCTTTTCCATCATACAATATTTCTCCGGCAGTCGGTTCATAAAGTCTCAGTATTGTACGCCCTGTAGTTGATTTGCCACAGCCCGATTCTCCAACGAGCCCTAATGTCTCTCCTTTTTTAATATAAAAGGATACATCATCCACTGCCTTAGTGATCTCCAGTTGTTTTTTTATTAAACCTTTATTTTTTACAAAATATTTTTTTAAGTTTTTAACTTCTATTAATATTTCATTATCTTCCAATTCGAACTCCTCCCTTCAGTTGTTCATAGCTTTCATTTTTAGGGGCTTCAGGGTGAAGTAACCAGCACATTGATTCATGCTGTCCCGTTCCTACTTTGAACAGGGGTGGCTGCTGCTGGTTGCATATACGCATGGCATAATCGCACCTTGCGTAGAAGGGGCAGCCTGTAGGCGGATTTAACAAATCGGGAGGTGTTCCCGGTATTGGAATCAGCCTTTGTTTTTCATCAGATGATACCTTTGGTATTGATTTTAACAATCCCATAGTATACGGATGCCTTGGTTCATAATAAATATCTCTTATAGAACCTTTTTCCATAATCAGACCGCCGTACATAACAACCACTCTTGAACATACATCTGCCACAACACCTAAATCATGCGTGATAAGCATTGTGGATGTATTCAATTTTGCATTTAAATTCTTCATCAGCTCAAGTATCTGTGCCTGAATTGTAACATCAAGAGCTGTAGTAGGCTCGTCTGCTATGAGCAGTTCAGGTTCACATGACAATGCTATTGCAATCATAGCCCTTTGTCTCATACCTCCTGAAAATTCATGAGGATAGTTTTTGATTCTCTTTTCAGGGTCGGGAATGTTAACCAGTCTCAGCATTTCCAAAGCCTTTTCATTTGCCTCTCGTTTTGATAACTTCTGATGCTTGATAATTGCTTCCGCAATCTGGTCTCCTATCGTATAAACAGGATTTAGTGATGTCATAGGATCCTGGAATATCATGGCTATTTCATTTCCTCTTATGCCCATCATTGCTTTATTTGATTTTTTTACTAAATCTTCGCCGCTAAATAATATTTCTCCATCTACTATCTTTCCCGGATACAGCAAAAGCTTCATAATGGACAAAGAAGTTACACTCTTTCCACTTCCGGATTCTCCTACTATACCTATAGATTCACCTTTTTCTACGTCAAAACTTATGCCTCGTATTGCTTTAACTTCGCCTAAGTGAGTGAAAAAAGATGTTCTCAGATTTTTAACTTCCAATAATTTTTCTGCCATTTTTTACACCTCACTTTACTTTCTTTGTTTCGGGTCAAGAGCATCTCTCAAACCATCGCTGAATAAATTAAATGCCAATATTGTTATTGATATTGCCAGGGCAGGTATAAACAGCTGGTATGGATACATCATATATGTCAGCAGCGCATCGTTGCAAAGAGAACCCCAGGATGCCTGCGGTGCTGAAACTCCCAAGCCCACAAAGCTTAAGAATGCTTCGGTAAATATTGCATCCGGTATTTGCATTGTTGCTGATACCATAATTGGTCCCATCATATTTGGAATTAAATGCCTGAACATTATCCTGTTTGTTGTAGCTCCGAGGGACTGTGCTGCCAGTACAAACTCCTGATCCTTAAGACCAAGTACCTGAGCTCTTACAATCCTTGCCATAGAAAGCCAATAGGTTATACTTAGAGCAACTATAATCGGCATCATCCCGTTTCCCATAATAACCATCAGCAATATTACGTACAAAAGTGTAGGTATTGCACTTATTATATCAACAATACGCATCATTATGTTGTCTGTCCTGCCACCTACATAACCTGCTATGCCTCCGTATAAAACTCCGATGATAAAGTTTACAAATGCCGCTACAAAACCAACAATCAGTGAAATACGACCTCCGTGCAATACTCTTATGAACAAGTCTCTTCCCAGATTATCTGTTCCCATAATATAAGTTTTGTTACGAACATTGTCAACAGGATGTATTTCCTGACCTTCGAGTCTGATTTCAACCTTTTTTGCATTGTCAAGATTAAATTTTGCTTCTGTTAAATCTATTGCCGAATCTTTTTTAGAATGTCTTTCAAGTTTGATATATTCCTGTTTTGCATTAAAATAAGGGCTGTAATCAACAATTACTTCTTTACCGTTAAAATCATAGACATATCTTTTATTTTCAGCATCATCCTTTACAATAGGATGTTTTTGAAGCAACGTGCCATCAGGGGTAACATCTATAAGGTAGTATTCACCATTCATATAGAAATAACTTCCGTCTATCTCATATACATCCATTGTCAAGCCTATATTTGCAAAATCTAAAACCTGATCCTCATATGTCAGGGGATAGAACATGGGAACAAATACACAGGCAAGGATGATTATAATTATAACTATCAGTGATACTATTGCCACTTTATTTTGTTTCAGTCTTCTGGCAGCATCCTGCCAGAATGTTAGACTTTGTCTGGATACCTTTTCAGCATCCTTCTCTTCTTTTTCCAAAGGTGTCCACATGTCAGGAGACATTTTCAAATTATTTTCCATTTACCTGCATTCCTCCTAATCATATTTAATACGCGGGTCAATAAACGCATAGAGTATGTCCACCAGCAAGGTCGATATAACTATAAAAATTCCAAAAAAAACTGTAATGCCCATTATCAGAGTATAGTCCCTGTTAGTTATGCTCGTGGTAAATAAGGAACCTATACCTGCTATGCCAAAAACCTTTTCCACTACAAATGAACCGGTGATAAGACCTGCTATCATTGGTCCCAAATAAGTTACAACAGGGATTAATGCATTTCTGAGAGCATGCTTGACAATAACAGTTCTCTCTGAAAGTCCCTTTGCCCTTGCTGTTCTAATGTAGTCCTGCTGCAGAACGTCCAATACTGAAGTTCTTGTAAGCCTTGTCACATATGCAAGTGAAAACATTCCTATGCACAGAACCGGACCTATATAATGCTTCCAGGTACCAGCTCCGAATGCAGGCACCCAGCCAAGCTTTCCGTTAAATACATAAAGAAACAGGGTTGCAAACACGAAGCTTGGAATAGTGGAGCCCAGCGTGGACACAACCATCATTATTCTATCCGGAATTTTGTTTTGTTTAAGTGCTGATAGTATTCCGAAAGAAATACCTACCACAATAACAAATAATGATGACCATGCACCTATTTTTAAAGAATATGGAAATCCGTCACCAATAATCTGGTTTGTAGTTAACCCGATTTTTTTAAATGATACTCCGAAATCACCATGCATATAATTTTTTAAATAAGTTAAATATTGCTCAAATAACGGTTTGTCCAGCCCGTACTTTGCTTTTACTGCAGCTTCAACCTCAGGCTGTAGAGCCTTCCCATGTGAAAATGGATCTCCGGGAATGCTGTTCATTAATATAAAGGTCAAAGTTAAAATAAACCATATAGTAATTATTGCTGAAAAAATTCTTTTTACTATATACTTTGCCACTTTCTATTTCTCCTCTCTTAGCTAAATGTGTAAATTATTATAGCACAACAAATTATGAATTTCAATACATTTATTTATATGCAGCGAATGTATAATTATAAAAGAAATCGTTTTTGTTGAGAGTGCAAACGCATTCACTTGTCTGCAACCCTCTTTGCCTAAAGTAATTAATAATATATTATGTGTATTTACATTCATAAAATGGTTATTTATTTTGGAAAACAAGCATTTTTTTTACATCCAAATCTTCCTTTTTGTAAATGATGTAAAAACAATGCATGTTTTCATATCTATAAAATTATTTTATACTTTCAAGAATTTTGCACAGAAGTTTATAAACATTTCCGACAGATTCAATATTCATATGTTCATTGGGGGAATGAGCATCATATATGCTCGGTCCCATGGAAATTGCATCAAGTCCATGTATTTTTTCCATCAGCAGTCCGCATTCAAGCCCGGCATGTATTGCTCCTGCCTCAGGTTCTTTTCCATACATTTCTTTGTATGTTTCAATGCAGATATCTCTGATTTTAGATTCCTTTGCATATTCCCAGCCGGGATAATATCCTCCCACACTGCACTCAATGTTCAGAGCTTCCCCTATCTGTTCCATAACAAAGGCTATATTGTGAGTCATCAAAGTATTTACCGAGCTTCTTGCCATATTGAACAATGTAATAAATTGTTCATCCTGAGTAATTACTCCTAAATTGTTGGAGCTGATAACCAACTCTATTGCCGTGCTCCTTGTTAGAGTACCCGTTGGTATTATATTAATGGCACTTACGACCTTTTTGAACACACTTTTATCTAATGGATGTGATTTGCGGTTTAAGTCTTCCAGCGTTACGATTACAGCAGGGTCAGTAAAAATATATTCGTTTTTCAGTATTTCATTCCATTCCGACACTATTTTTTTTACGTCTTCTACATTGTCCGCAGTAATTACTGCCTGTGCCTCTCTTGGTATGGCATTACCCTTGGAACCTCCTTTAATACTCACCAAATCTATGTGGTCAAACAGACAATAGAGTACTCTTCCCAATATTTTATTGGCGTTTCCTCTTTCTTTATGGATTTCCGCACCTGAATGTCCGCCAAGAAGCCCCTTCACACTTAATTTATATGAGTTTTTTTCAACCTTCTGATTTATTACAGGTATTTTGAATACTGCTTCGCATCCTCCTGCGCATCCGCATGTAAATACTCCTTCTTCTTCGCTGTCAAGGTTCAGAAGGTACTTGCTTTTAAATATGCTGCCGTCAATCTTTTCAGCACCTGTCATTCCTTTTTCTTCATCAGTAGTAATCAAAACCTCCAACGACGGATGGGCTAAATCATCAGAATCAAGTATTGCCAGTGCATAAGCTACCGCAATCCCGTTGTCGGCTCCCAATGTGGTTTCGGTTGCGTAAATGCTTCCATCAATGATTCTTAGTTTAATAGGGTCTTTTTCAAAATCATGCTCTACATCCTCATTCTTCTCGCAAACCATGTCCATGTGCCCCTGAAGCATAACAGAGGGTGCATTTTCATAACCCTTTGCGGCAGGTTTTCTGATTATTATGTTTAGATAATCATCCTGTAGTACATCCCAGTTTTTTGATTTCGCCAAATTGTACAAATAATCGGACACCTGCTTTTCATTTCCTGAACCTCTTGGTATCTTAGTCAACTCCTCAAAATAATAAAATACCTTTTCAGGGTTTAACCCCTCTAATATTCTCTCCATAATATCCTCCTTTATTAGCTATCATTTATTCACACTACTTTTCCAATTCTGCTAACAGGAAAAAGTCGAAATACAGCTCTTCCTACTATTTTATCTGCGGTTATATACGGGTTTTCCCAATACCTGGCATCGCTGGATATCGGTCTGCAGTCTCCAAGAAAAAAATATGAATTTTCCGGCACCACAAAATTTTTTCCTTTTGACTGGCATTCTACCGCATAGGGTTCATCAAGTTTTTCTCCGTCAACATATACACTTCCATCACTCTTTACTTCCACTGTTTCCTTCGGCAGCCCTATAAGTCTTTTTACAAGCAGTTCTTTCAGCTCGTCAGACTTGAAAACAAATATATCCCCTCTTTGTAAATCTTCTTTATCAAAAATCCTGTTTATATAAAGTATGTCCCCCGGTAATATGGTATCCCCCATAGAACCCGTAGGCACAAATACCAGTATAAAAATAAATTTATTCAATAATAAAACTATAGCAAGTGCAATTAATACCGGCAGTGACCATCCTTTAAAAGACTTTTTCATATCTCCTCCAATTGTCAACTTCCTTATTCTGCTACTAAAAACTATGGCTGAACTATTGTTAAAATACGGCCGAACTATATTTCACTGCTCAGCTATCGTTCATTCACTCTACTTTTCCGACTCTGTTAAACGGGAAAAATCTGAACACTACTTTACCTATTATTTTGTCTTCATTTATATATGGATTTTTCCAATGGCGTGCATCATCGGAAACCGGTCTGTTATCTCCGAAAAATAAGTATGAATTTTCCGGAACACTGAATATTTTTTCATCTATTTCCGCCTGAGTAGCATATGGTTCATCCAATTTTTCCCCATTTACAAACACAGTTCCATCTGCTTTCGCCTCAACTACATCACCGGACAGTCCAATTAATCTTTTTACCAGACGTTTCCCATCCAGTTCATCTGATTTAAATACCAATATGTCTCCACGCTGCGCATCCTTAATGTCAAACAGTTCATTGACATAAAGCCTGTCTCCGATCATTAAGGTATCCTCCATAGAACCGGTTGGCACCTTTACCAGAATAAAAATAAACCTGTTTAAAAACATCACAATTAAAAGAGCAACTGCAACAGGCACGATCCACTCTTTAAATATGTATGCCATAACGGTCGGTCTGTTCTCTGCAGCTTCACCGTTATTTTCATTTGATTCAGCATTATTTTTTTTATCAGTTTCAATTCCGCCGTTTTTGTTCATTTCAAAATCACACTCCCATTTTCTTTCCTTTCACTCCACCTTTCCTATCCTGCTGAACGGGAAAAATCTAAAAACAACTTTACCTATTATTTTGTCTTCATTTATATATGGATTTTTCCAATAACGTGCATCATAGGAAATTGGTCTGTTATCTCCAAAAAATAAGTATGAATTTTCCGGAACACTGAAAATCCTTGCATCAATTTCCGCCTGAGTAACATATGGCTCATCCAGTTTTTCTCCATTTACAAACACTGTACCATTCCCATCCACTTCAACTTCATCTCCGGGCAATCCAATTAGTCTTTTTACCAGACGTTTTTCATCCAGTTCATCCGATTTAAATACCAATATATCTCCCCGCTTAGCATCCTTAATGTCAAACAATTCATTGACATAAAGCCTATCTCCAGGTATTATGGTGTCCTCCATAGAACCTGTAGGCACTGTTACAAGAATAAAAATAAACCTGTTTAGAAATATTACAATCAAGAGGGCTATTGCAACGGGCATGATCCACTCTTTAAGTATGTATGCCATACCTTCTAATTTGTTTTCTGCCACTTCATTATTTTTATTTGCTTCAGAATTAATGTTTTTATCAGTTTCAGAATTATTGTTTCCATCAGTTTCAGTACCGCTGTTTTTGTTCACTTCAGAATCATTGTTAATATTTGTCCCGGCTCCGTTTTTTTTCTCCGCAGCCGTCTTTTCAAAGTGTTTCATATTTTTCTGTTCCATTCCTTTAAATTATTGAAGTACATCACTAAATATCCTGTAGAAGTTACCGCCGATTATTAGTTTCACGTCTTCTTCCGGCATACCTCTTCTCAAAAGCTCTTCAGTAATTAATACTGCCTCTGCGTGAGAAGCGATGCTGTCTGAATTATTTGGTTCAAATTTAAATTTCAGTTCGCTGTCATAATAGCTGTTGCATAAATCAAATCCATATCCAACATGTGACGGTCCCACAAGATTAGCCATGTATTCCACATGATCCGCAAGTTTTTTAACAGGATCTTCACCGTCTTTTACTCCTGCAATATTTTTGTAAGCATTAATCCCTATTACACCGTTTCTTTCGGCAATAACCTTAATTTGTTCATCAGTTAAATTGCGCATTCTTGCATGTATATTTCTGACATCTGAATGTGAAGCAATAAAAGGTTTTTTCGTAAACTTCACCACATCCCAAAAGCCCTCGTCATTTAGGTGACTCACATCTATGAGCATATTCATTTCTTCCAGTTTTTTTACCACTTCAACTCCAAATCTGGTGAGTCCACCCTTTTGTCCTTCTTCCACAGGGTTAAAGCTGCATCCGTCTGCCGCATAATTTCTTCTGCTCCAGGTAAGACCGGCGGCACGAACTCCCAATTCGTAAAAAACTTTCAAAAGATTTATATCATTCCCTATGGGGTCTAATCCTTCAAAAGATAAAATTATTCCGATTTTATTTTCTTTTGCTACCCTTTGAAGCTGCTCCTTTGTTTTTATCAGAACAACTTCACCATGGCAGGATTCAATATCCTCCATCAATGCGCTTATTTGTCCTAATGCCATTCTCAGACCCATTTCAGGCAAAAATATATCATCTATATATAAAGATGAAACAACAATATTAAAACCACCTTTTTTGAAATTGTCAAGATATCTGTTTTTAATTACCTCTTTTTCTCCGGCTAAATGTCTGTTATAAATTTCCCCTGCCAAATCCAGGTGAGTATCCACAACAATATTGTTTTTATGCAAGTTTAAAGCTATTTTCTTAAAGTCCATATCTGTTCTCCTTATTAGTGATAGTATAATCATTATAATTAATAATTTAATAATTTACAAGGGATTTATAAAGTCCTATTGATTACAAAAAAATTTATATGGTGTATCAAATTGAAAAACAGGGATTTGTATAATACACAAATCCCATGGTAATTCTAATTTTTTATTATCTTTATTTCCTTTGATGCTTTGTTCAGCACTTCATTTCCATTTTCGGTGACGGCAACTATATCTTCAATTCGCATTCCTAATTTACCTGCTATGTAAATTCCCGGCTCAATGCTGAAGACCATTCCTTTTTTTAGCTTTATCTTATTGCTCGCCTTAATGTCCGGAGCTTCGTGGACGGAATATCCGATTCCGTGACCCAGCCTGGTTAAGAAATATTTACCATAGCCGGATTTTTCAATTACCTCTCTTGCTGCTCTGTCCACATCAGGTATATATGCTCCTGTTACAGCTGCTTTTTCTCCTGCTTCCTGAGCGGCAAGCACAATTTCATAAATTTTTCTCTCTTCCTCGGTGATACCTCCTACAAATACCGTTCTTGACATATCAGCACACATATTATTGTAAGTACAGCCCCAGTCAAGAACTATCACGTCCTTTTCCTGAATTATTCTCTGATCTGAATTATAATGGGGATATGAAGAGTTAGGTCCCGAGCACACCATCGTGAAGCCTTCCTCCGCACCCTTTTCCTTAAATATTTCATTCATCTTTCGTGCTATATCTGCTTCTTTTATTCCCGGTCTTATAAACTTCAGCAATTCTTCGTAGGATTCATCGGTTATTCGTGCTGCTATCCTTAGGTTTTCAAGCTCAGCTTCATCCTTAATCATTCTCATTTCTTCCAATAGGGGTTTACCGTTAACAAATTTAACATTAACCGCTTCCATTATCTGAAGAATCAAAAATGCCCTCTCGGTAGTATTAACACCTATGGTTTTTCCTATCAGCCCATTTTCTTCAAAAGCCTTTTTAACTGTATCTGTAAATATATCGCCGTCAAACCAGCCGTATACTTTTATATCCGGTCCAAGGACAGCCTGTACCTCATCCACTGTCAGCAGATTGCATATATAGAAATAAGTTCCGTCGCTTTTAATAATTAAAGCCTGAAATCTTTCGCAAAGGTGTGTATTGTGTCCCATGATGAATTCCATCTCTTCCGACGGCGCAACCAAAATGGCATCCATGTTTTTGTCTTTCAAAATACCCACAAGCTTGTTTAAATATTTTTCTCTCATTGCATCCCTCCGTGATATATAGATCAATTTACTAAATTACAATTATTATATCAAAATTTTATAAATATTGCAATGCTATACCACTGACGGTTCCAGAAGTAAATTGCCGGTTGTAAATCTCCTTAAATTAAGCATACTTACATCTATTGTAGGTTCCTCACCCAATATCATTTCGGACATTACTATACCCGTAATGGGACCGAACATAAATCCGTGACCGCTGTATCCTACACAATAATAAAATCCTTCAACATTTTCAGCTTTATCGTATATTGGCTGTTTATCAGGAGTCATGTTATAAAGCCCTGCCCATTGTCTTACCACTCTTAGTTTTGATATGGGAGGAAGTATTAAATCAACTGTTTTAGCCATTTCCTCAATAAAGTGCCAGCCGGATGTAACTCTTAAATCTCTGGGTTCATTTGCATCTCCTCTGCCCATGATAAACGAGCCTTCCGGTGACTGCTGAACATAAAGGTTTAACCCGAATGCCATAACCATCGGATCCTGCATCGGTTCTACAGGTTCCGTAACGAGTATTTGATGCCTTTCCGAGTATACAGGCACATCAATCCCTATCATATCGAATATATTTTTTGAATATGCATTAGTGGCATTCACAACAATATTTGTAGAAATGAAGCCTTTGTCAGTTTTCACACCAGTAACTTTTCCCTTCTCCGTCTTTATTCCGATTGCCTCGGTAAAGGTGTAAAATTCAACTCCGAGTCTCTTAGCTGCCTTATAGAATGCGTCCGTTGTTTTAAAAGGGTTTAAAAAACCATCTTTGCCGCAATAAGCCGCTCCTTTTAAAGCACTTGTATTTAAATGGGGAACAATTTCCTTTGCTTCCTCTAAGGAAACCATTCTCGATGGAATACCGCAAGCGTTCTGAACTTCAATGTTCTTTTTGAACTGCTCTATTTCACTGTCTGTATCTGCTATTAGCAGATATCCCCCCTGTTTAAAGTCAACATCCTTATCATAATCAAGTATTTCATTGGCATGTTCATAAAATTCAATGCTCCTCCTGGCAATTTTGCAGTTCATCTCAGTACCCCACTGCATCCTTACACCTGCACCGCACCTTCCGGTAGAACCACTGCATATATAGTTCTTTTCAAGCACCACAATATTCTTTACTCCCTTTTTAGCCAGGTTATATGCGGTTGAACATCCTGATATTCCTGCACCTATAATTACAATGTCCGCACTATTCTTCATTTTTTCTTCCCTCCTGCGCTATTAATCCTAATTTCACCCCTACAACGGGAGGTCTTGTGGTTTGAAATTTAATATCCTGCATATTTTGCCCGGTTGCGTTGGCTATTTCTCTCATTACAAGCTGTCCGCAGGTTTTACCCTGGCAAGGTCCCATTCCTATTCGTGTTATTCTTTTTATTTCATCATAGGTAGTATATCCTTCCTGAATTAAATCTCTCAACTGCTTTAGTGTAACATCAGAGCATCTGCAGATTATTGTATTTTCGTCCATTTACGCCTCCACTTTAATATTTCTGATATCGTACAAATATTTTCTGTCAGCTTCTATTGTAACAACAGGGGTTCTGTCAAAAGATTTGGGGTTCAAAACATTTAAAACCCTCACATCAGCCACATACCTGCCTTCTCTGTCCAAAGCCTTAACCAGGTCTCCTTCTTTGGGAAGAGGAAGAAATTCATAAGGTATTTTAATAAGTATGGCTTCTTCGGATCTTGAACCGTCAACTACCATTATTGCTAACCCGGGGCATTTGCTCAGACAGACAGCACAGCCGGTACAATTATCCCAATTAAGCTGTGGTATGTTATTTATATCCTCTCCCACTTTAATTGCATTAAATTTACAGGCATCCTGACACGGATTACAGGGAATCTCCTTATAACACTCCACAACAGCCACAGGGCCTTTATTGATTCTTTCTATTGAAGGGAACTTGCCCCTCACCATTTCTTCACTTGGAATTCCGGTTTTTTCGAACATTTCACCCTCCTGCTATATAACTATTTGTTCAATTCCTGCCAGTATGTGTTTGCCTACCGGTCCCGAACGCAAATCGTTTAATTGTTTTATATAATCTTTCTTTCTTTCTTCAAAGTTGCCAGGAGTATATCCTATTTTAGAAGCTGCACAAAGACCTGAAAGATAACCTTCCACCATGGCTGAACTTGCTTCTTCAACACCGGTTGCGTCACCTGCTGTGAATACGTTTTCGATTGTTGTTTCATAGTTTTCATTCCTTAAGGGAACAAATCCGCTTAGCTGCGGAACATACTTCGTCTGACACCCTCTCATGGCAAGCAGCTCATTTAATGGAGTCAGCCCCACAGATATACATATTACATCAACATCAAACTCCATTTCGGTTCCTTCTATAGCCTGAAATTTTTCATCTACCTGACAGACTATGGCTTTTTCTACAAATTCCTTTCCTATCGCTTCTTTTACGGTATGAGACGTCAATATGGGAACTCCCATTCTTCTGATTTTGGAAGCATGAACAAGATAACCTCCTATTTTAGGAGCAGCGTCCAGTATTGCGGCAACTTGAACTCCCGCCTGCTGTAATTGGTAGCTTACTATAAGACCTATATTTCCGGCTCCCACCATCAGCACTCTGTCTCCGGGCTTAACTCCATGAACATTCATTAATGTTTGCACGGCTCCGGCTCCATAAATTCCCGGCAAATCATTATTAGGAAATGCCAGTGTTTTTTCAAATGCACCTGTTGCCACAATAACAGCTTTAGGCTTAATTTTATAATAATTGTCTTCCTTGTGAAGAACTGTTACTACCCCATCCTCATACATTCCCACAACAGTGGTTTCCGTCAATATTTCCACATTATCTTTGTAATGGTTTAACTTATCCAGTAAAATTCCTGATATGTCAATTCCTCTAATTGAAGCATATTGCTTCTCTGAACCAAAAAACATATGAGTCTGCTTTATCAGCTGTCCTCCCAAACTTTTATTTCTTTCCACAATGCAAACCTTTGCAGAGCTTTCAGCCGCACTTAATGCTGCGCACAACCCTGCGGGGCCTCCGCCTATTATAAGCAATTCTACCTCTTTCACGCTATCACTCCCTTTCCTTCCTGAATTTCTACAACCATACCCTCTTTTAGGTCTGTTACACATGTTTTAACGTTTGCAACCCCGTTTACCGTCATCATGCAGGACGAACAATTTCCTATGGCACAATAAAATCCACGTGGTCTATGCATAAACAGGCTTTTGCCCAAGATTTTTACGCCTGAGGCATGAAGAGCCGCAGCAATTGTTTCTCCTTCATAACCTTCAAGCGTCTCCCCGTTAAAAGTAAAAGAAATTTTATTATCTTTGTGGAAATCAAGAATCGGATGTTCTTCAATTCTCATAGTCTTTCTCCTTCGCATAGATTTTAAATACAATTAATGAAATAAGCAATATTCATGCCAACGTTATCCCTGTTTTACAAAAATAATTATCCGTAAATAAACAGTTCCATAAAATCTCATGGCTAAACTACAAAATTATTCGTCAGTTTTCTGACATTTTGTCATAAATCCGGCACGTCTGTTTACTGACAGTAGCTCCTGCCATATATAATTTTACCAACTTTTCAGAAGCAGTATGAAAAAAAGTTAGAACATAGCCCGAATAACTTCAATCTTCAAAATATAAGAGCTTTCGTTCAAATGACCCGTCCAAACCGTGTGAACAGTACTGAATATAAACATTATTTTAATTGTTACAAAATAACTCTTGACAAAAATATCCTGAGTTTGACAGTTGAAGA
>DHUT01000052.1:0-59805 GCA_002409285.1 Firmicutes bacterium UBA5227
ATGGGGTTAGGGCATACAAAAACTCCTCCATCCCTGGAAAAGGGACGAAGGAGTTTAATTCGCGGTACCACCCTAATTAGCATATACTTACATACAGGCTCACTCAAAAGACACAATCATGTCTTTGCCGCTTTATCGCTCGGTTGCGTCTGAGCCTACTCTTGCACTTTTTGCATTTGCAATTTGGGTCAAAAGCTCAAGGATGTTCTTCGTTTAAAACCATTGTAATAGACTCTCACCACCGCTATCTCTCTGTAACATAAAATCTTAAAGTACTCTTCCCATCATCGCTGTTTATTGTTTTAAATAATTATATTTGTTTTTTAAAATTTGTCAACAGCTTTTTACTGTTTATTTATAACAATTTCTTAATAACATTACTATTTTTAGAAAATTCTTTATTGTACAGTACTGATTTCACCGTAATCAATAATTATATCGGGGACTTGGTTTTATTATTATAAGCTTATATTAAGCTGTAGTTTTATGCTAAGATATCATTTCTAAAAATGCTTCTAATCTTGTTTGAATTTGACCGCTGTCCGATGAAGAAAAATCAGTGTCAATACGAATATACGGAATATTAAGCTCATCTTTTATAAATCTTTCCGTTGTATGAGCTTCAATGGCAAATGTGTGACAGGCAAAAAGAACCATTTCAATAACGCCGTCTACTTTGTATTCCTCAATTACCGCTTTCATATCTTTCAGCCTCCCATTATTGGGAGTCATAACAGAACAGTTAATTTTCAGATATTTTTCCGCCAAAGCTTCATAAGGATCTTTGGTTTCATCTACGGGAATACGCTGGGTTCTCGGACCGGCACAGCTATCTAACACGACAATATCTGCACCTAAATCCTCAACTTTTTTTATGATTTTTTCACGTACTCCAGTATGAGGACATCCGGTCAGCATAAGCCTTGGCCTGGGTTTTTTATCTGAATCCTGAGGTTTGTAATCAGATAAAAACTCACGGGTCTTTGATTCTAAATATTCAACAATATCATCATCTGTGAAGTGAAAATCCGTTGCTTCAATAACAGTGCTCAGCTCATAGCCCGATATGGGTGACGGAACTAACTTTGTTACCTCATAGGCATTTAAAATTGCCCTGCGTATTCTGTTTCTCTCAACAATAGCTTCATGAAGCTTTTCCTCTGTAATTTCGGTATTGAAGAAATCTCCTATATATTTCGCCGTCTGTCTGATTTGTTCAGTCCATTCCTGAAGAGCAAGAGGACCATTCTGACCCTGGGGCAGGTGCATCACGTGTACAGGCTTTATTTCATTTAGCAATTCATACATTTTCTTTTTCCCATCACAAGTCGTCTCAGCTAAAATCATATCGGAAAAATAAAAATACGGACACCTGTCTGTTGCTGCAAGCCCATAGCTTGATTTTATCAACGGACATAATGTTTTTGGAAGTACCGCTTCTGCCTCCGGAATTCCCAGCTCGCTGTTGCCGCATAAGCTGACAGATACAGCCCCTGCTGCCATTATGAGTTCAACAGGAGTATAGGTACAAAACGTGCCTACAACTTTTTTACCTTTTTCTTTCTCTTCCATTAACGCTATAAATCCTTTTTTTCGTTTTTCATCAAATGTTTCAAAATTCTCAGGAAGCTTAACCATTATATGCACCTTCTTTAAATATTAAAGTATCAGTTACTATTTGTTGCCTTCTATTTCAACACCTTTAAGCAGAGGATTCCAGATAACAGCCAAAGTTTTTTCTGTATCAAGACTTGCATCAATTAAACCAAAGCTTTTGTAGTCATTTATTATGTTTGTTAAAGTTTTTTCTGTATCCTCATCCGAAATCTTAAAGTTATAGGATTCCATCATTCTTACAGACTGGTCAAAATCTCCTGTGGCCCAGTCATTATCAAATAAAACCTGTGTAGCTTCAGCTTTGTTTTCTTCGATCCAGTATGCTGCCTGCTTAATGGCAAGAGTAATTTTTTTAGCTGTAATCGGATTTTCTTTTACAAACTCCTTATTTAGTGCGTGTATACAGCAAGGTTCATTTTTGAAATCTTCATCCCATGTAAGGGAGCGAATGGCTTTCAGCGTTCCGTCCTTAACAAATTTTTCTGCAAACTGGTCTGTAAGAATTCCTCCCTGTATTTCTCCATTCTGCATTGCCAGAACAACGGCACTGGTTTCAACAGGTTTAAAGTTCACTGTGTTCGGGTCAATATCGTCATGATTGAAAAACCTTAACGCTATGTTATGGTCTGAGCCTCCGATTCCGTTGGGAATAGCCACTGTATTATTTACAAGATCACTTGTGGAGTTTATATCCGAATCATTAAGAACATATAAAGATTTACACCCAGTATGTGCTCCTGTTGTAAATACAGCATTTACTCCATTTACTGCAGGAACTAAAAACTCTGCAATATGGGTTGTATATACCTGAACCTGATTTGTGCCTAAGGAATCAATTCCTGACTGCACTTTGACAATTTCCGCTTTTATACCATTTTGCTCATAGAATCCTTTTACAAGTGCAACCGCCGGCGATGATGTACAAAGCCCGCCATTATATCCGATTTTTATTGTCTGACCATATGCAGGCTCTAATTTCCATGCTTCTTCTTCAGATAATTCTGACTGCTGCTGAGTATCAGGCTCTGCGGCAGCACCGTCTCCTGCTGGAGCACCGGCTTGTCCGCTCTGTGCACAACCTGTCAATAGTGCAAATATGCATATAATTGATGTTAATAAAGTTACAAATTTTTTCATTTATTTTTCTCCTCTTTTTTCATGCTTCTTTTTTTCCAAAGTCTAACATACCCAGTATTTCCCTCCGATAAGACACAAAATTATCACTTAGTCTGTTTCTTGGATATTCTAAATTAATGTCTATACATTCTCGAATTCTTCCCGGACGTGGTGCCATCACTATTACCCTGTTGCTCATGTATATGGCCTCATCCACATCATGAGTGACCATTACAGTAATCTGACTGTTTTCTCTCCACATGTTTAACAGTTCGTCCTGCATATTCATCCTTGTAAATGCGTCCAATGCCCCCAAAGGCTCGTCCAGCAAGCAAACCCGCGGTTTATTTATCATTGTCCTTATTAACGAAACACGCTGTGCCATACCTCCGGATAACTGATGAGGATATGAATCCTTAAATTCATCTAACCCAACCTTCGAAATAAGCCGGTCAACCTCGTCCTTTTCATCATTATATTTCTTCTGAACCTTTAAACTGTATGCTACATTTTCCCTGACCGTAAGCCATGGAAACAATGTGGGCTTTTGAAATACCATCCCTCTGTCAGGGTTAGCTCCCTCAACCTTTTCTTTATCAAGCTTAATCTCACCTGTGGTAGGATAAATAAGCCCTGCAATCAGCCTTAATAATGTGGATTTTCCACATCCGCTGGGTCCTACCACACTGACAAATTCACCCTGCCTCACCGTTAAATTAATACTGTCCAGGGCATGAGTAATTGCATCAGCATCTGTTCTTGCAAAGCTCTTAGATACATTATCAAGAACTAAAATACTTTCTGTCATTATTGAACAACTCCCTCCTGCCATTTAAGTATGTGTTTTTTTACTATAGCCAAAACCTTATTGACTACAATAAATATTAAACAAATCAGTATTATGGCACCATACATCTTGCTGAATTCTGCCCATGATTTCTGCCAATTTATATACCAGCCGAGACCTGATTCAACTCCTAACATTTCTGCAACCATTAAAGATGTACATGCTGAACTCATTCCCTGTGTAAGCCCCTGAAGTATGTTAGGCATTGCATATGGAATTGCAATACCAAAAATAAGCTGCCTCGAGGTTGCACCAAGTGTCTTTGCAGCATCAAAATAATCAGCCTCAACACTGCTTATTCCTGTAATAGTTGCAATAGTAACTGAAAACCATACTCCCAAGGCAATAATAAACACAGCTCCTTTAAACAACGAAGCCATAATTACCATTACAATAGGAATCCAGGTAGTTGACGGAATCGGACCTAAAAGCTTAATAAAGGGTGATACCCAGTAATTGATTTTCTTGCTGTACCCACAGGCAATCCCAGTGATTAATCCAAGTATTGCTCCGGAAAAATAGCCTGTAAATAAAAGAATTAATGAATTTTTAGCACAGTCTGACAGGTATCTCCAATCAGAAATCATAGCATTTAGCACGCGGTCTGCCCACGGAAAATACGGTAGCATCAGAGTTCCTGTTTTTAATGTTAAAAAATCATAAACTGTCAGCAAAATAAAAACAAAAGAGTAAAAAGGTGCTTTATACCTTAATTTATTAAAAACCGTTTTACTTTTAAATGACACAATAAATGCTGCCAAAAATAATGAAATTATAATACCTATAAATACACCATAAACATTTGTATTTGTATTAATCTCATAATTTGGCAGCAGATAATACTCCAGCAGGCAAAATGCACCTGCTAAAACAGGTAAAAAACAGACAACATAATCGACTAAAATGTCTGCCTTTGTTTTTGGAGCTCTTTCCATCTCCATCAATTCCTGCTTTGTTAAAATTTGAAGCTCCATAAAAAGTTCCTCCTTTCCTAAAACATTGCTCCCTTGACTAACCCTTCCTATTATAATGTACTCGACTATATTTTAACAAATAGAAGTTTTTTATTGATATCTCTGACTCCATAATTTTTTATAATATCAAACGCTTCACCGTGCGAATATTATTACATCTTACAGAATTTACATTGTTATATAAAAAACATTTGATAATCATAAAAAACAAAGTATAAATAATTGGATGTTATAATGGAACAACATTCAGGAAAAAAACTTTCATTGTTTGAATTTGATAATTTAATAATTAAAGATGAAAACAAATATGAACTGATTGATGTAATTGTTTTAATGTCTCCAAGGAGTACTATCAAACATCAGGAAATTATGGGCACTGCTACCACCATATTGGGAAATCAGTAAATTTTGGGGTTGACTTATGACTTATAAAATTTACATCGAAAAGAAAGCGTTAAAATTCGTCCAGGTTGTGTTCCACATACTTCATATTATTATCCTTATCCTTAAAAATCAGCAGCTTTTTTGTTCTGTCATAAAGCAGAACATCCATATATTCATATTCTTCGGTATCTATGGTATAAAACAGTGCAATTAAATCTCCGTCCTGGGGAGTAATGGGGTGTTTATTAAAAAATTTGTGGTAAAACTCCCTTTCTTCTTCAGTTGGATTGTAATTCTGCGGAAACAGCATTGCATCGAACAGAAGCCCGGCGTTACTCACGTCTCTGAAATTACTGTCTTCTCCAACATAATTCACATCATACCACTGGGCAGAAAAATACTTTCTTTTTGATTTATCAAAATCTCTGAATTCTTTCATGGTTCCCGACAACTTGCTTAAAAGAGACTCTGAATTATACTTGACTGTATGTATACCAACACGTCGCTCATGTGCAAAATCTTTCTCTACCCATACTAATCTGCCGGTATATCTTTTATTATTTAAGTAATCAACCCACACTCTGTATTCCAAATCAGAATATGGCTCATTAATTTTTTGACTCCTCAAATTTTGTACCTCTTCATAAATTGTGTTCATGTAAGAACTGCTTTCCTTAAGCAGCAGGCTACGACTTTGACCGCTGCTG
This sequence comes from Firmicutes bacterium UBA5227, assembly GCA_002409285.1. Classification (GTDB taxonomy): domain Bacteria; phylum Bacillota; class Clostridia; order Tissierellales; family Sedimentibacteraceae; genus Sedimentibacter. The sequence goes on from DHUT01000052.1 coordinate 5,646, forward strand.
CCATATTCATTTCCTACCATCAACGAATCATTAGAAAAAATATGAATTTCCGTCGGAAGAAATTTGTTTTTACCGTCCAGACTCTCTATTGGTTTGCTTAGCTGATGATATAAATAACTGCTGTGAAGAAAGAACATTACATTAAGTACGGCTATTGCAATAACAGTAGTTATCACGGTTTTCTTCAAAGTACGGATGCTTTTCTTATTATATACAGAGTATATGGCAAATCCAAGGAGCCCTCCTGCTGCTGCACAAATAAGGTCTGGATAAAACCCGGGTAAAAAAATATCCGGTACAACAGGGCTGAAAGACAGCATAACTCTGTATAACAGGTTTTCCAAACGTCCTTTAAGCACCAGCCCTGCTAAAACTCCTGCTATTACTGCAAATATCCAGTCTATGTTTAACATTTTTACATATGCTTTTAATCTTTCCATGTCTTCCTCCCTTATTCTTTTATATTTATGCAGGTGTCTACAAAATTCTGAGGCACTTCGTAAACATCTCCGTTGTCAAGATAGAGCAGGTTATTTTGTACGTCAAGCATTGCCTTTACTTCAAAATGCCATTTCCCCAAAATAGTTACAGGCATCATATTGCTGTAGTCCCCTCCTGCTAAATTCACATCTGTTTTTTTGCTTTTATTTAACCCGTTCACAAGGTTTTCAAATTCCCTGCCGTACCTGTCATGGTATACTCCTGTTGAGCCGTCATATACTGTACCGTTTGAAGAAGTAGATATCATAAAGCCTGAAATATCTTCAAACTGGTAGGATGCATCCGATACATAATGATATGTTCCAAATAAAAGTCCCACACACAAAATCGCTGCAACAACCCACTTTGATATAAAAACAATGAATTTTTTCAGGGTAAGTATATTTTTATCTCCTGTTATATAGCCTATGCCGCCGTAAATACAGCCTCCTATAATGCATGGCAGCACCCGCTCGGCAACGGCATTAAGTATCCAGAATTTTAAAAATATACTGCTATGCATGTAACCCATATATCCCATATAGTCGTATGAAAATATGTTTATAACCTCAGGGCGTATATACAGCATTACCATCTCCATTATTTTGTAGGGAACTGATAATAATAGTTTGAGAATAAAAATATTCTGCTCTGTGTATCTATAGGAAAAAAAGCCCATAACCATGCCTATTATACTGAAGATAAGTATCCTCTTCGCCTCTTTTTTCTTTTCAAGAACCTTCTTCAACAGGTTTGTATTTTCATCTATCGCAGTTTCCTTTGGCAGTTCAATACTTTGCGTAGTGGTATCCAAAAGCTTCCTGCATTCCTCGCAATTTGAAATATGCTCCTCAACCTCAACAATTTTTGCAAAATTATCACAATACCACTGGGTCTTTTCTTTAAATTCACATGACATTATCGCTTCCTCCCAACTCTGAATATATTTGTTTGAATTTCTGCCTTGCACGAAACAACGTAATTTTTACATTTGAAAGGGTGAAATCCATGACTTTGGCTATTTCATCATAAGACAGCCCCTCCTGGTCTCTTAAAATTATAATCGTTCTGTAATTTTCGGGCAAACCCCTTAACGCCTCAATTATTAATCGTCCCTTATCCCTGTTTATGGCATGCTGTTCAGGATCCTGTGTGTAATCCATAATTGTTACCTCCTCAACAGGAAGCAAATCCGAATTGTTCTTTCTCACATAATTTATGTACGTGTTGCGGGCAATTTTTAAAATCCAGGTTTTTAAGCTGCTTTCTCCTTTAAAATGTTTAATTCCGGAATAAACTTTTAAGAACACATCCTGAGAAATATCTTCGGCAAGAAAATGATCATATGTTAAATGATACAGGTATGTATAAACTGTGTTTTTATAATTTTCATATACAATTTCAAACTCTTCCTTCAACTTTCCATCATCCTCCGCCCTGAAAATAGTCTCTAACCTATAGACAATAATAACACATAAAGGTTACAGTTTATTTTAAAATTATTAAAAAAAGCACATAAAAAAGCGATACTGAAATTGATATAGCAATCCCACGTATCGCCTATAAATTTTTAATGATTATCTGCTGTTGCTGAATACAAGTTCCTTATCGTCTGTGCTTACTTTAATGGTGTCAGATTTTTGTATCGTTCCCTTTAACAGTTCTTCGGACAATCGGTCTTCGATTTTCCTTCTTATTTCTCTTTGAAGAGGTCTTGCTCCGAACAATGGGTCAAATCCTTCTTCAGCCAGCATTTCCTTGGCCTTGTCATCCACCTGTATTTTAATATCCATCTGTTCAAGACGTTTAGACAAATTATTAATCATAAGTGAAACAATACTTTTAATATTTTCCTTATTCAGAGAGTGGAATACAATTATTTCATCTATACGGTTAAGGAACTCCGGTCTGAAAGTTTTCTTTAATTCATCCAGTACATTTTCTTTCATTTTAGCATATTCATCTTTTTCTTCATCCGTTGCGCTTGAAGAAAACCCTAAGGTTCTCTGCTTCTTGATGGTGTTGGCACCAACATTGGATGTCATGATTATAACTGTGTTTTTAAAGTCTACTGTTCTTCCCTTTGCATCTGTAAGACGTCCGTCATCAAGTATTTGAAGCAATATGTTAAATACATCAGGATGAGCTTTCTCTATTTCATCAAACAATACAACAGAATATGGCTTTCTTCTTATTTTTTCTGTTAATTGTCCGCCTTCATCATATCCCACATATCCGGGAGGTGAACCAACCAGTTTGGAAACCGAATGTTTCTCCATGTATTCGGACATATCCACCCTTATCATGGCATTCTCATCACCGAACATAGCCTCTGCCAATGCCTTTGAAAGCTCCGTCTTTCCAACCCCTGTAGGTCCAAGGAATATAAATGAACCAATTGGCTTCTTAGGGTCTTTAAGCCCGACCCTTGACCTTCTTATGGCTTTTGACAAAGCCTCTACAGCCTGTTCCTGACCGATTACTCTCTTGTGTAGTATCTCTTCCATATTCAGAAGCCTTTCCGACTCGTCACCCTGAAGCTTTTTCACAGGTATTCCGGTCCATTGAGAAACTACATCTGCTATTTCCTCATATCCGATCTTTGAATCTTTTGAATTTTTGGTTGCCCATAGTTTTTTCTTCTTTTCAAGCTCTTCTGTCAAACTTTTTTCTTCATCTCTGAAGGAAGCAGCTTTTTCAAAATCCTGGTTGTTAATTGCAGTCTTCTTTTCAGTCTTGATTTCATCTATTCTTTCTTCGATTTCCTTTAATCCCTTTGGAGCTGTTGAAGATTTTAGCCTTGTTCTTGATGCGGCTTCATCTATTAAATCAATTGCCTTATCAGGAAGAAATCTGTCTGAAATATATCTGTGTGAAAGATTTGCTGCAGCATCAATGGCTTCATCTGTTATAGCAACCTTGTGGTGGGCTTCATATTTATCTCTCAGACCCTTCAGAATTTTAATTGTATCTTCCACACTTGGTTCTTCCACTGTAACCGGCTGGAATCTTCTTTCCAGGGCAGCATCTTTTTCAATGTGCTTTTTGTATTCATCAATTGTTGTGGCACCAACAACCTGCAGCTCCCCTCTTGCCAGTGTAGGTTTCAGTATATTGGAAGCGTCTATGGCACCTTCTGCTGCACCTGCACCAATTATTGTGTGCAGCTCATCTATAAACAATATTATATTCCCGTCGGATTTAATTTCATCAATAGCATTTTTAAGTCTTTCCTCAAATTCTCCTCTGTACTTGGCGCCGGCAACCATTCCCGCCATATCAAGAGTAACGACTCTCTTCCCCCTCAGGGTTTCAGGAACATTCCCTTTGACTATTTCCTGCGCAAGTCCCTCTGCAATGGCAGTCTTACCAACACCTGGTTCACCTATGAGGCATGGATTGTTTTTAGTCCTTCTGGACAGTATCTGTATTACCCTTTCAATAACATCTTCTCTGCCGATTACAGGATCTAATTTACCTTCCTTTGCTCTTTGATTCAGATCTGTACCGTATTTATCTATTGTCTTAGTTCCGGCACTGGACTGCTGTGCATCACCGCCTCCAAAATTGGGAGTATCTCCGGCTTCACCACTATTTTGATGTATTGCCTCAATCACTTCATTGCGCAGTTCTTTTAAGTTTGTAACAGATTTAATAATTTGTGCTCCTATTCCTTCTCCTTCATCTATTAATGCAAGCAGTATATGCTCTGTTCCAATATAAGGCAATCCCATCTGCACCGAATACTGACGGGCAAGTTCTACTATATACTTGCTTCTTGGGCTTATTGCAATAAACTCCGGCATTTCTTCTCCAATGCCCGTAGAATTTTTTATAATTTCCCTGACTGTATCCACATCTATTTTATTTCTAAGTATTTTCCCTGCAATTCCTTCCTGTTCAAGCATCAATCCTAAAAGAATATGCTCCGTACCAAGGACATTTTGCCTGAACCTTTTAACTTCCTCCTGTGCCAAATCTAATGACATTTTGGCTGAATTATTGAATCCACTTACCATTTATTTCATCTCCCTTATTTTATATTGTTGTGAGTCTGATTGTTTAATAATTCTCCCTTAATAATTTCAACTCTTCTTTTATCCCGTTCTATTGGAAGCATTTCCTTGCCTGTCGTATACAGCAGGTTACCCGGCTGTATTTTAGTCATCAATTCATACAAATCGATATTCCCCGCAAAATCTATTATTTTCATTTCCTTCCCTAGTTTAATCAGTGATATAAGCTTCATTGCCTCCTCAGTTGTCATTTTTTTTGCATTTGTCAAAAGACCGTATGCTCTGTAAACTTCATCCTCAAGTTCGTCTGAATTATTATTTTTCAGATATTCTCTGGTTTTTTCTTCCTTGTCTGCAATTTGCTTAACTATCTGTGTAATCTTATCAATCAGAGTTTCTTCAGATACTCCAAGAGTTCCCTGATTTGAAATTTGGTACAGATGTCCCATAGATTTAGTTCCTTCACCATATACTCCCCTTACCGCAACGCCTAACTGTGAAACTCCATAAAGCAGCTTATCAGTCTGATTTGTTATGGATAATGCCGGCAGGTGAATCATTACTGACGCTCTCATTCCTGTGCCTATATTTGTAGGACAGGATGTTACATATCCTAAGTCTCTATCAAAGGCATAATCAACTGATTCTTCAATTACATCATCTATCTTATTTCCTAAATCCCAACATTCATTAAGAGCAAGACCACTCTCAAGTGTTTGAATCCTCACATGATCCTCTTCATTAAGCATGATGGAAACCTTCCTGTCCGGACTTAAAAGCACTGCACCCTCTGACTTGTTTTCCGCCAGATCCGGGCTTATAAGATGATTCTCCATTAATGAATTTTTCTCAACATCAGACAAATCTTTCATATTTTTTAACTCGTAATTTAGATTTGTTCTGTCGATGGCATCATTTACTTCCTGTACAACCTTCTGACCTTCTTCACGGTTCATCTTAACAGGAAATCTGTAATTTTTTAGATTTCTTGCAAGCCTTATTCTGCTTGTTATTACTATACCCATATTTTCCATGCTCACACCACCTTATTTATTGTTTTCCATTTCACGAATTTTATCTCTAATCTTTGCAGCTTTCTCGTATTCTTCCTTTTCTATTGACTGCTGCAACTGGAACTTAAGTTTTTCAATATCCTTTTTAACCTTAAAGCTTCCTCCTGCTCTTTTAGGAATTTTGCCAGTGTGGGAATCATATCCCTGAATACTGTTTATAACAGGCATAAGCCTTTCTTTAAATGTGTCAATGCATTCACCACATCCAAATTTTCCTGTACTCCTGAACTCATCATATGTCATTCCACACTTTGAACAGCCTTTAACAGGAGTATAGGCGGATGTGCTGAAAGCATTATTCAACATTGCTGAAAACAAACTTTCCATTGAGAATCCGGCATTAAATGATGCCTGATGCTTCTTTGCACATTCTTCACAAAGATGACTTTCCGTTTTCTTCCCATTTATAATTTGTGTTACATGAACCTTAGCTTCATTTTTACCACATTCACTGCATAACATAAAAATAACCTCCTTTATTAATCAGCATCTACTGACGCTAAAATCATTTCTTTTAATAAATTCGCACGAATAATATTTCTATAGTCATAAGAAATATTATTTAGCGACCTGTCACTCAGCACACTTTGCATAATTTTCATTTCTCTTTGTGATATTACCCCTCTGTCTTCAAGAGCAAACAGCAAATCTGATGATTTATTGAGAGTAATACTTTCTCCAATACTTTCATTCAATATTCTTTCCAGTTCACCCTCCATTGAAGAGTGCACCTTGAAAATTCTGATGTATCCTCCGCCACCTCTTCTGCTCTCAACTATATAACCTCTGTCATTATTAAAACGGGTTGAAAGCACATAATTTATTTGGGAAGGGGAACAATCAAACTGCTGCGCAAGAATATTTCTTTGAATTTCCACTGCACTGTAGTTGTTGGCTTCAAGCAATTCCTTTATAAAATTCTCAATTATATCACTTAAGTTACTGGACATTATTTCACATCCTTTGTTTGACTTTAACTTTGACTTTCTTTGACCTTAATCTAATTATAACATTGAATTGCAAATTATCAATATTTATTTTTTTATATTTCCATTTATTTATTCATAAAATAAACAAATTAATTCTAAGATTCTTTAATTATCTGCTTTTTTCTTGATTTTTCTCTGCTAAACAAAAAAGACGAACTTATTCGTCTTTTTTGAACAGGCTTTGCATATTACAAAAATAACTCTTCCAATTTTTCTTTATTTGCTTCGTTTGTCAATACCAATATTTCATCATCAACTAAAATCTGGGTATCCCCATTTGGTATAAACAGTGTCTCATCACGGATAACAGATATTAATACTGAATCTTTTGGCACGGACAACTCTTTGACAGTCTTATTAGCTACCACGGCATCTTGTTGAACCTTCATCTGAACAATTGAATATTTATCGCGATTCAATTTGAAAATAGTCAGCATATCATTTAAATTCATTCTTTCAACTACAAAATGTGCCATTATGTCTGCTTGGTTGACTCCTACGTCCACACCCATCCCACTGTTAAAGAGCCATTTATTTTTTGGATTGTTTACTCTTGCAACAACACGCTGAACTCCAAATTCCATTTTTGACAATGTGGAAACAACCAGGTTAACCTCATCAGCACCAGTTACCGCCGCAACAACATCAGCAGAAGATATTCCTGCTCTTTCCAACATTTTAGGATCTGTACCGCTGCCATATAACAGCATGTTGGCAGGAAATTCATTTTGTATTTTTGTAAAAACTGTTTCACGATTTTCTATAAGACAAAACTCATGTCCGCCGGATAATAATAAAGAAGCCATGTAAGACCCCACTTGTCCTCCCCCAACTATTACAACTTTCATTTTCTTCCTCCCTACATTATACCAAGCATAGATTTAAATTTGTCTATTGCTGATATGATAACAGAAATATAAATTATATCATCTGTTTCAAATATAGTACCTGTTGTAGGAATGAACGTCTTGTTGCCCCGTCTCAAGGCAACAACTTGAATTTCTCCCACAACTGTAATCTCATTTACCATATGTCCGATCAATAGTGGCGGAACCTCAATCCTGACAAGGTTAACACTTCCATTTCCCATTTCATAGACACTGTCCAATTGGTTGTAAGTCAGCATTTCTGTCGCTCTTTCTATTCCCCATGAGGTTGTTGAAATTGTTTGTATTCCCAATCTGTGGTATATATCTGCCTTCATAGGTTCATACAGCCTTGCAACAACTCTGGGAACACGGTAAATATTCTTTGCTATTCTGGCAACAACTACATTAACTTCATCACTTGAAGTGCATGAAACCAAGGCATCAGCCTGATCTATTTTCGCATCCTTAAGTACATCTCTGTCAAATCCCACACCAACAACCTTGTCTCCAGAAAAATTTTGCCCTATTGATTCAAATGATTCAGGATCTAAGTCTATAACAGTTACATTATGACCTTTTTTAGTAAGATTAAGGGACAAACCTGCCCCCATTCTTCCGCAACCTATTACAATAATTTTCATTCTAAACACCTCCTATTTTTATTATTTTTTGCGAATCCATAACTTTCTAACTTCTTCGATAAACAATATAACGGGTGGCCACACACACAGCAACATCCAATCTGATTTATCCAACGGAGCAGTATGGAATATTGACTGCAGTGACGGCAGATAAACAATGGTGATTATTAATATAACTTCAAATATAACGCCTAAATTTATCTGCTTATTGCTGAACAGACCAACTTTAAACAAAGACTGTTTTTCTGTACGACAGTTAAAAACTGCACCTATCTGGCAAAACACTATTGAAGCCAGGGTCATTGTCGTAGCCTTAACATATACAGTATCCATTTCTCCTGCAAAAGGCACAGCCGGCCAGCCGTTTTCCATATTTATAAAGAAATATGAAAATACCGAGGCTACAGATCCTAATAATCCGTACCATAAAAAAGCTTTGAGCAATAATTTTTTATTTAACAGCGGTTCGTTTTGGCTTCTGGGCGGCTTATTCATTATATCTCTTTCGGGCTTTTCAGTACCCAGTCCCAATGCAGGAAGCATATCCGTACCCAAGTCTATTGTAAGAATCTGCATTACTGTAAGCGGAAGAGGTATCGCTCCTTTTGAAAACAAAAATAATGCAGATGGCACCGCTTCCGGCATATTCGAATTTAATATATAAAGAAGGAATTTTTGTATATTGCTGTAAACTGCTCTTCCTTCTTCAATAGCATGAACGATTGAAGCAAAATTATCATCCATTAATATCATATCCGCAGATTCTTTAGCTACGTCAGTGCCTGCAATACCCATTGCCACACCTATGTCAGCCTTTTTAAGGGCAGGTGAATCATTTACTCCATCCCCTGTGACAGCAACTATTTCTCCCATTTCCTGCAAGTTGGTAACAACTCTCAGCTTTTGCTCGGGTGCCACACGTGCAAATATAACTTCATCTTTTAAATATCCCTTTAATTTATCGTCTGAAATTTTCTCTAATTCTATACCGGACATTACCCGTGGATGTGAACCTCTGACAATACCGATTCGTTTTGCAATGCTTTCCGCAGTTAAGCCATAGTCACCCGTAATCATTATTATTCTAATACCTGCATTCCGGCACTGTTCAACAGCCGATGCAACTTCAGGTCTCGGCGGGTCAGCCATAACTATAAGTCCAGCAAATACAAGGTTTTGTTCTATAATTTCCGGAGTATAGGAGCTCATTGCGGCTGGAATATTATCTTCCTCACGTATTAGTCTGTAAGAAACAGCCAAAACACGTAAGCCCTCACGGGCATATTTATCGTTGATATCCATAACCTCTTTTTTCTGGATGCTGCTCATAGGAACAGCTTTCCCATCAATGTGTATGAATTCGCTTAATTCAATAACTTCCTTCGGAGCACCTTTGACATAAGCAATACACCTCGCCCCATCAATGGGCTTCTCTAATTGGTGTATTGTAGTCATTCTTTTTCGTCTCGATTCAAAGGGAAGTTCTTTCAGCCTTGGGCTTAATTCCATTTGCCTGTGAACATCTATACCGGCTTTTGCTGCAACAACTCCAAGGCAGGCTTCTGTTGGGTCGCCCAGGACTGTGTAATTGGCAGATTCCTCATTTGGAGGAATTAACTTTGCATTGCTGCACAGAGAAGCTCCAGTAAGCAATAAATTTAAGTCCATATCATCCTGGGCAAAAACCTTCTTACCTTTTAATACAATATTACCTTCCATACCGTAGCCGACACCTGTCACATCAAACTCCCTGCCTGCCATCCACAGATGGTTTACAGTCATTTCATTTTGAGTCAATGTGCCTGTTTTATTTGTACAGATAACGGTAGTACTTCCCAAAGTTTCAACGCTTGAAAGCTTTTTAACCAGTGCATTCCTTTTCGACATACGTTGCACTGCCATGGCAAGTGATAATGTTACTGTGGGAAGCAGACCTTCAGGTATAAATGCAACAACCATCCCCAGCGCAAAAATAAATGATGATGCTAAAGGTTCTTTAACTAAGTAGAATGAAGCTGCAAAAAATAAAACTCCAAATAATATGGCTATTAATGAAACCTGTTTTGTTAAACGATCCAATTCTTTTTGCAGAGGGCTTGGGGATTCCTCCATATTCTGAGTCAAATTTGCTATTTTACCAAACTCGGTATTCATACCGATATCAGTTACAATAGCTTTAGCGTTACCTTCTGAAACACTTGTTCCCGCAAAAATTAAATTTGGTATTTCAGCTTTAGTCAAGTCATCTTTTAATACAGCATCCTTTGTTTTCCTTACAGGGTTGGATTCTCCTGTCAAGGTTGACTGGTTCACCTGCAAGTCACTTGATTCAATTAAACGTGCATCTGCAGAAATTCTGTCCCCTTCTTCTAAAAGCATTATATCACCAATAACCAAATCTTCAGCAAGTATTTTTTGCTCTTTACCACTGCGTATAACCCGTGCATATGACGGTAGCATGCTCCTTAATGCTTCTGTTGCCTTTCCTGCACGATGCTCCTGCCAAAAACTAAAAACACCGTTAATAATATTAACAAGCCATATTGCAATTGCTAATTGGAGCATATCTGCAAAATAGGCCATAATTCCACCAATCCATAGTAAAATTGCCATCAGACTTGAAAAATTTTTAAGAAAAAATAATTAACACAGATTCTTTTTTCTTTTCATCAATAAGATTTTTACCTTGGATTTTTTGCTTTTCCTCTGCCTGTTGTTGCGTTAATCCATCGGGAGTGGATTTAAGCACCTCATATATTTTATCTATAGGAAATTTGTATATATATTCTTTTGTATTCAATGTTTGATTCATTTCCTCATTCGTCATAATTGCATCCTTCCTTCTAAATAACGTGAATAACTGTTACATCCCTGTAAGATAACAAGTATTATAAGCTGATATTTCACAATATGCAATATGATTTTTGCATCTTTATACAATCTTAATGCTACTAAGAAAAGAAGTAATACAAAATTCCGCCTATTTCAACATCCCATGCAGAGAGCTTCCCTGAATCTTTATATAAAATTTATACCATTACTTATTTCCGCAAAACTTAACCAAACAGTTATAACAAAAAACACCCTTATCACTTGATATGACCCTTGTCTACTTGACAAGGGTCATATCACTTTTAAAAGGTGTTTCTTACATTTTACAATTCTTCTACCATTCTGTATCCTACTCCAACCTCTGTCACAATATATTTAGGTTCTGCAGGATTTACTTCTATTTTTCTTCTTATGTTGGCCATATTTACTCTAAGTGTTTGTATTTCATTTATGTAGGGTCCCCATACTTCTTTCACAATATAATCATGTGTCAGAACCTTGCCGATGTTTTTAGAAAGCAGCACAATAATTTTATATTCTATAGGTGTCAGATGTACTTTTCTTCCTGCCACAGTAACAAGCCTTTTTTTATAATCAATAACAAGATCCTCAATTACTACCCTGTCTGGTTCGGAAGAAACCGAACCTTGATTAATTTGGCTGTGACGAAGCTCTGTTCTAATCCTTGCTAAAAGCTCCGAAGTACCAAATGGCTTTGTTATATAATCATCTGCTCCCAAATCTAATATCTCAACTTTTTCACGCTCATGGCCACGTGCAGAAACTACAATCACCGGTATAACTGTCCACTGCCTGATAGTTTTTAAAACCTCGGCTCCATCTATATCGGGCAATCCCAAATCCAGCAGTACTAAATCCGGGCAATGGGAATAAACCATGGAAACAGCTTCTCTGCCCTTTGTTGCCTTAATTACCTCATAGTTATTTGACAACAATATTGCAGAAATAAAATTACTTATTGCTTCATCATCTTCAACAATCATAATTAACGGATTATCCATTTCTTTCACTCCATTCGATAGGTAAGGAAAACCTGAAGACCGCTCCTCCTGTATTTTTGTTAAATGCCTCCATTTTACCGTTATGCGCCTTTATTATTGACATGCAGATTGACAATCCAATTCCCATGCCCCTTGTGGAATCAGAACTGCGTTTTCCGTTAGGAACAAAACTTTCAAACAAATATGGAATATCATCTTCAGCTATTCCCTTTCCGTAATCAGACACCTCAAATACGGCATACTGCCCGTTTTTTTTCAATATCACCTCGACAGGCGAGTTATCTGGTGAATGTTTTATTGCATTTTCCAATAAATTTATTATTACCTGCTCAATCAGGGTTCAATCCATTGGAACCATCAGCAGTTCATCAGGAATCACAACAGATATTATACTGTCCGGAAATCTTTTCCTGATACGGCTGACCGCTTCCGCTATGATTTCTTCGGCAGCCTCTGATAATTTAGTAACACTCATGGTTCCTGCATTAATTCGTGTTACGGATAAAAGATTTTCGACCATACGAATCAGCCATTGAGAATCTTCTTTTATATTATAAAGAAGTTTATCATGAGTTTCCTTGCTTATTTGATCTCCTCCCTCAAGTATTGTGGAGCAGGAACCCAGGATTCCGGTAATAGGAGTTCTAAGATCATGGGATATTGCCCTAAGCAGATTGCTTCGCATCTTTTCTTTTTCTGATTCAATTAATATTTTATGCTGCTCGTCTGATAAATATTGCATTTCTAATGCCATTGCAACCAGCGAACATATAATCTGCAAAAATGAACGGTTGCTTTGGTCAAGATTTCCATTTATGCAAGATATGCCTATTACTCCAAGCGTTTTATTATGAGAAGTTAAAGGAATATAAAAAGCCTGTGACTCCATAAGAATATCCGTTCCCGAGCCGGCGACCTTCTGATTAATAAATACCCATTCCATAACAGCATGTTCATCTTCCTGCAACATGAAAGCTGAATCCTCATCAATATCTGACTGCATAAACGTAACTTTTAACCCTGTTCCAGGCTCTTGACTATAGAAAATTTCCGAACGTCCAAAAAGTTTAATCAAATATTCATTTGTCAATGCCGCTATATTATCCGTTCCTCTTGTTTTTAGAAGCTCTTTATTAATATCATAAAGTATCTGCGTACGGTGCTCTTTTTCAACCGCAAGCTTTGTCTGTGTTTTTATACGGTTAGTCAAGGCACTTGTAATTAAAGCAATAATAAACATAATTACAAATGTAATCGGATATTCCTGATTTGCAGACTTAAGCGTATAATATGGATAAGTAAAAAAATAATTATACATAATAACACTTAATAAGGATGCAGCACCGCCATAAGCATAGCCGGTTGTTATCCTTGAAACTATCAGAACAGATAGTATATATACCATAATTATATTCTGATTGTCAATGTGAAATATTTGAAGTATATAACAAATTACCGTAGCAGCAGTCAAAAGCCCAATTGTTCTAAAAATGTCACCCCATGATAAAACTAAATCCTCTTTACTCATTATATGCTTTCTCCTTCGAGAATTATAACATTAACTGCCAAACGTGGCTAATTCAACATATTATAACCTGATCGGAATTCATTATAACATATATTCCATATACATCAAGAATTAAATAAGCATTTAAGATTAAATAAGGCTCCCTCCTAAGAGGCAGCCTCAAAATATTACGTTGTATGTTTAATTTGATTTTGAAGTCACTTCTTTTCCGCTGTACCCGCCTGATTTTATGAACGAACCTATTATTCCGCATAATACTGCAGGCAGAACCCATCCAAATCCAAACTGTGATAATGGAAGATTATAAATAAATTCCATTCCAAAACCCTGAGCTGCACATGTTTCCATGATACTTACAACAAGTGCTCCTATTGCAGCTCCTCTAAATACATTGTCGTTCTTAATTTTATCTCCAAAGTAAGACAGAATAATTACCGTCAAGGCTGCAGGATAAACAATGTTTAATACCGGACCTGCAACAGATATTATTGTATCCAGACCCATTGTAGCAATAAGTGCGCTTGCTACACATGTTACTATTACTATGGTTTTATAGCCCAATTTACCGTTTGTAAGACGCTCAAAATATGTTCCGGTTGATCCGACCAGAGCAACTGCCGTTGTTATGCACGCTAAGGCAACAACAATTCCTAATATTACAATTCCGGGCTGTCCCAAAATTTCTCTTATTATACTTAATAATAATACTGATCTGTTAATATCTTTTGGATATAGCAGAGACGCAGTAGCCCCCAGATATGTCAGTCCACCATATACTATCAATAGCCCCACACCTGCAACTATACTTGATCCTGCAATTATTTTATTCTTTTCTTTTTCCGTTACATAGCCTTTATCCGTAACAGATTTTACAACCATTACTCCAAATATGAGTGCTGCCATCACATCCATTGTCTGGTAACCTGAAGAAATTGAATTAACTACCAGGCCGTTTTCCAATTGGATATCTGCTATTGTTCCGATTGGTGACACTGCTCCCTTTATTATCAGAATTAATAATCCGGCAAACAGTGTTGGTGTTAAATACTTTCCTACAATATCTACAACCGAAGATTCGTTAATACATAAAGCTAAAATAATTGCAAAATATACCACAATTGTTATTATAGATACCATGTTTCCGGACATTCCTGTTATAGGTACAACAGTCATTTCATAAGTTGATGCTGCCGTTCGAGGTATGGCTACCAATGGTCCTATACATAAAACTATAATTGAGGTTAACAGCATACCTGATTTTTTTCCCAGCCTTCCTGTCATTCCATCAACATCTTTTCCGGTCTTAATCATGGCAAATATCGCTACTAATGCCAGACCTATGTCTGCAATGTAGTATAAAAAGAATGAAAGCAACCAATTAGATCCGGCCTCCAACCCTAAGTATGGAGGAAAGATTACGTTTCCCGCTCCAAAAAAACTGGAGAATAATGCAAAACCTACTACTAAAATATCCATTATTTCTTTTTTCTTCATATGTTTCTCCTTTTAGACATCGTTTTCTGTATTAAACATATTAATATATTTTATTTCATTTATAAAATAAAGTCAAACGAGCATAAATGTATTTTAAATAAACATATCAGCTTGTTTGATTCATATCATGATACAAAGTAACTTATTATAAAATTAAATATTTTTTTATTTTGCTAAATTTAATTAATTTATGGATTTGTTTATTATTAAGAAACATAAAAATTCATTTGTGTGAATAAAGTAACAAAAGTATTTATTTGCAGTTTCTTGACATTCATTTTTTTTATTATATACTAAAGTTTCAAAGTTATATGTTAAAATAGCTTCTGATATTTTAATTTTATGGTTTACGATAAGGAGGCTGACAAATGTCTAATGAATTATTAGAATATATTGGAAGTCAAATAAAAATGTTTAGGAAAATAAAAAAACTGACTATTGAGGAACTTGCAAAAATGATAAACAAGAGCAAGTCAACTGTATCCAAGTACGAATCGGGAGAAATAGCCATTGATATCGTAACATTATTTGACATTTCAAGGGCATTGAATATTAATATAGTAAATTTGATAGATTATGAGGATGAAAAAGATACTGATACTGATCAGACATATTTCTGGGAGACAAGGCACTTATACATGTATCATCAGATTGGCAAAAAAATATATTGTTCTCTGTTAAAGCTTCGAAAGGAAGAAAGCAGCAATAAAGCTTTGGCAACACTATACTTTAATGTTAGTGATATAAATAACCCAAATAGTTGTGAATGTGTATATCAGGGAAAAATGAATCTTTATAATAATATATTGAACTTTAACCTTACAAATTGTTTATACGATTCAGAATCTGTTTTAATTAACTTTTTTATTCCCATGAAAAAAGTAACCTTCGCAGTGGGTCTGATAAGCGGTCTTGAGGGGATTTCTCTGAGACCTACAAGTTACAAGGTGGTTCTGTCAAAAGATCCATTGCCGGATGAAAAACAAAGAGAACTTCTACAGATTTCAAAGGATGTAATAAAAAAGCTTAAGAACGAACATGTATTTAGAATTGATGACTAATAAAATCACTGATAGCACTCAGTGATTTTATTTTTGTAAATATTTCATGTCGTTTACCTATTGTTATTATTGTAAAACAGAATATTAAAAAGCAATACGCTCTAAATAACGTCCGCCTTTTTAACTTTAAATATTACGGCACTGATTGCACATTTAAACACCTGGTCAATCGCCATGCAAAGCCAGATAAATATAATATCTAATTTTAAAACATATGTAAACAGCAATGCCAAAGGAACTCTTACAACCCAAATTCCTATAAATGAAATAATCATCGGAATATTCTTATATCCGGCTGAACGGATAGTTCCGTTTAATACTTTTGATAAATTTTGAGGCACCTGTATAAATCCCATAACTATCAGATAATTAATTCCTATTGCTTTTATCTCCGGGTTATTAGTGAAAAAATCCATAAATATCCCCGGAAATAGTATAATAAACAGTGATGAAAACATACTTATTGCCATCGAAGTGGTAATCAATTGCTTTGAATATATTTTCAGCAAGGCACTGTCTTTTTTCCCAATTGCATTTGCAGTCAATGAAGTGGCGGCAATGCCTACTCCTACCGCAGGCATTTCAGACATGAGCTCAGCCTGAAGTCCCAATTGATATGCAGCAAAAGTAACTTCCCCATAAGAAAGTATTATTTTACTCATTATAATTGCTGACAGCTGCCAAAACACATTTTCAAAAGCAGCCGGTACTCCTACAGAATAAATCTGTTTTACAAGGTCTAAATCTATTCTCAGGAAATTGTCTTTGCTTAAAATAGTGCTAAACAAACCATTTCTTCTGTTATATAGCAAATAAATTCCAAGCATTGCTCCGCAAGCTTGAGAAATTAGTAAAGATATAGCTGCACCAATAAGTGATAAATTTGGAAAGCCAAACTTTCCGTAAATAAGCAAATATCCCAAAACTACGTTTATAATATTAACAACTATTGCAATATACATCGGAGTTCTGGTATTTCCACATGCCTGGAAGGATGCAGTCACCGCTGACATAATCATTAAAAAAGGTGATGTCATAATTACTATTTTTAAATATTCACCTGTTGCATGCATTGTGTCACTACTTGACGTAAAAAAGGATATAATACTATCAGAGCTTATAAGTACAACAAATATCAGCAAGACTGAAAGCAGACATCCTGTTAGGCAAGTTTGTTCAAAAGTTTTTTTGCTCTTTGCCATATCGCTCTCACCACGATTTTTAGCTATAACTACTGTTGCACCAACACCGATGCCCTTAAACAGGCACCACAGCACACCGGTTATTCTTGAGCATATTCCCTGAGCTGAAATAAGCATTGGTGAAAGTCTTCCTATCATCGCAGCCGAAACAAGACCTGCAGACACCTGAAAAATATTTTCCAGCATTACAGGAATTATCAGTAAAAAAATCTGTTTTCTAATAGCCTTGGGATCGTATACTTTTTCTGTCATATTAACCTCTTTTTTTCACATTACAATACTACAACATTTTACATCACAGTAAGAAACCTTTCAAGCTAATAATTCCTCATTTTACAAAATATTTAAAAAAATCTGGGGTACAGCCATATGGCATACCCCAGAATTTTTATAATTTATTTTTTATCTTTGTCCCATTTCACCGTCAAGAATATATAGCCCGCTCCACTGACCGTTAATTCTTTCTAATCTTTCAACCAATACCATAAAATTATCTTCTTCTTCTATTTGTTCATCAACAAACCACGCAAGAAGATTGAGCACCCTTTGCTCTCCTTCTTCTCTTGCTTGTGCGACTAAATCATGAATTTTTGATGTTACAACCTTTTCGTGAGCCAGGGCTTTTTGAAACACTTCATCAATAGAAGCAAATTTTCCTTCTCCCGGATTTAGGGCACGATATTTTATACCATATCCCGTTTCCTGAAGAAAGTGTTTGATTTTTTCTGCATGTTCCATTTCTTCTTTTACCTGTTTATCAATAAAATGGGTCATACCTTTCATGTTTTGCCCATCCAAATATGCCGACATGGTTGCATATATGTATGCAGATTCCAGTTCAAAATTCATTTGTTCATTTAAACCATCATATAATTTATTCATTTTAAATCTCCTTTTAATTATTTATAAATGTCATAATTATATTATACCACCTTAGGTATATTTGAAACATAAAACTTTTTTAAATTACCAAGTATCGTCAAATATCGTATGGAACTACAAGTACAATGAACTCTTTATGCTTATTGCTTAAAGCAAAATGAATTAATAAGCTATGGGTCTTTACTTTTGCTTTTTATCGTTTTTTATAATCTAATTTTTATTACTCTTCGCCATAAAAAACACCTCTTGTTATTATATCCAAGAGGCGTTAATTAAGTCAGATTTTATTTTAAATAGTCAAGCTTTATTTTAAAACCACAGATTTAATTTTCATTCTTTGCCTTGTAATCAGCTATAACTTTTTCTGACATGTTGAAGGGCATTTCATCATATCTGAGGAATTCCATTTCAAAGCTGCCTCTTGCCTGGGTCATGGATTTTAAATCAATGGCATAGGTGTACATTTCTGCCATTGGTGCTTCTGCCAGCACCTTTTGGATGCCGTCTTCCTGCTGCTCCATTCCAAGAATTTTCCCTCTTCTCTTGTTCATGTCGCCCATTATGTCTCCCATGTATTCGTCGGGAACATATATTTCAACCTTTGATATTGGTTCCAGTATAACTGGCTTAGCTTCCTGCATTCCTTTTTTAAAGGCTATTGATGCCGCCATCTTGAATGATGTTTCGTTTGAGTCAACATCGTGGTATGAGCCGTCATAAAGGATTGCTTTTATGTTAACTACCTTACAGCCTGCCAATACTCCCTTATCCAGGCATTCTCTCAGCCCTTTTTCAACGGCAGGTATGAAGTTTCTCGGTACAGCTCCTCCCACAACCTGGTCTACAAATTCAAAGTCTTCATTTGAGGGTTCAAAACGAATATGAACATCGCCATATTGCCCTGCACCGCCTGATTGTTTTTTATGCTTACCCTGAACATCAGACTTTCCTCTTATAGTCTCCCTGTAAGCAACCTTTGGAGTTGTCAAATCGACGTCTACCTTGAAATTATTCTTAAGTTTATTTGCGATAACAGCAAGTTGAATATTTCCGTATCCGCCGATTATTAACTCTTTCGTTTCTGTATTTCTTTCTATTTTGAATGTGGGATCCTCTTCGTTTAACCTGTGAAGCCCTGTGCCTACCTTTTCATCGCTGTCCTTGGTTTTGGCACTTATTGACATAAAGTATGACGGTTTTGGAAAGTCTATTCCCTTGTATACAATCGGACTTGCTTTTACGGAAATTGTATCTCCTGTATTAAAATTCATTAATTTTGAAGTAGCACCTATATCGCCAGCCACAATTTCTGAAGCCTCAATCTGATCCTTTCCTCTTACCAGGAATATATTTCCTATTCTTTCTGTTTCTCTATTAACATCGTTATAAACTTCCGTATCCTTCTTCATAACTCCGGACATTACCTTAAACAGGGAAATTTTGCCTACAAACGGATCCACAATTGTCTTGAAAACAAGCGCTGACAGGGGCTGAGTTGAAGTTACCTTCCTCGTTGTTGTCTTTCCGTCCACCATTCCTGTTACTTCCCCCGTATCTCCGGAATTAGGCAGATATTCTTTTATCATGTGCATCAGGCATTTAATGCCCATTGCATTAGTAGCAGAGGACACTATAACCGGAACAACCTCTCCTGCCAGCACTGCTTTTTTCAGACCGGTACTAACCTCTTCGTATGTAAACTCTTCTTCGTTAAAAAATTTATCAAGCAGCAGCTCATCTGTTTCCGCAACAGATTCCATTAAAACGCCTCTCAGCTCTTCAACCTTGTCAGTCAAATCTTCCGGTACTTCTATCTTTACATTATCCATGTTTTCTATCAATCGTCCCTGACGGTCAACTATATCAACATAGCCCTTGAAGCTTTCACCCTCGCCTATGGGCAATGCGAAGGGAACAACCTTTTTACCGAATCTTTCTCTTAATTGTTCCAGCAGTGCATCAAACTTAACGTTTTCTTTATCCATTTTGTTAAGGACAATAATTCTCGGCATGTTCCTTTGTTCAAGGTATTTCCAAACCTTTTCGGTTCCAACTTCAATCCCCGAGCTTGCATCCACAACCACAACCGCTCCGCCGGCAACACGCAATCCTCCATAAACCTCACCTACGAAATCAAAATATCCAGGAGTATCAAGAAAATTTATTTTAGTATCTTCGAACTCTATAGGTATAACCGATGTACCAATTGAAACTTGTCTATCTTTTTCTTCTTTATCGAAATCTGATACTGTATTTCCATCTTCAACTTTTCCCATACGATTTGTAACTTTAGTAACATATAATAGTGCTTCTGTTAATGTGGTTTTACCACAATTACTATGTCCTACTAATGCAACGTTCCTAATTTTGTCAATGTTATACGTTTTCATTTACCTTATTCCTCCTAATAGATTCTGCTAATTTATTATATTTTACATTAAAGTTATTAATTAATCAATATAATTTTAATTATGTGACTTATTTGTAAACTTATGCAAATAATATTAAAACCATCAAAGCATCAAAGTGAATTGCAAATTATAGTATGCGGTGGTATAATTTTCGAAAGTTCTAAAGTTCAATTGGAAAGGTAACATAATGAATGAAATAATACTAAATTACATAGTACAGGCAATCCTCGGAGGAGCTTCAGGATATATAACAAACGACTACGCTATAAATATGCTGTTCAAGGAATACACGCCTTTAAAAATAGGGGGAGTTATTAAGAAAACCAGACCGGAGTTTATTGATAACCTAAGCTCAATGGTTGAAAATGACATAATTAACAAAGAAAAGCTTCAGGAAATAATAAATGACGAAAGCTTTAAAAAAGAGTTTGAAAAATTGACTGCTGATTTTTATGAAAATTGCCTGTATGAAGCCACAGGCAACAGCACTTTTGCCGATATCAGCGGTTTTGACTCAACAATAAAATCTACAGATTTTTTTATTGCTGAAATGATTAATGAACATTTACCTTCAATTGCTGAAATGCTCTTGAATAATGTGAATATCAATATGTTCTTAAATGAAAAGCAGCTTAGCCACATAAGCGATTCAATATATACTATATTCACAGATATTTTCAGCAGTTCAGATATGTTTGAAAATATTTTATTCTCAATATACGAAAACAACAGCGAATTGACTCCTGATACTATTTTGGGCAAAGGTATCTATGAGCCGGCTATTAATAACCTGGTGAAAGCAATGGCACAGGCTGCATCGAACTCTGACAGCTCACAAGTAAAAGAAATCTTAATCACAACAGGAATAGCAGAAAGTCTCGGCTCGTCCATGCAAATGCTTTTAAAAAGGAAGGTCAGTGATGTTGTAAGTATAGACAGCCATACATTGGAAAGCATCAATGCTGCCTTAATATCCTGGGTTAATTCGGAAAATGGCAACAGCAGTATTAACAGTTTAACCAATTCTATATTTTCATATGGAAGGGAATGTAACAAATCTGTATTTCAGCTATTAGATTCTGATTTTGAAAGAAATTTAAATCAGTACTTAGTAAGGATTATTCCTTCGTTCACCGATAGCATCGTGAATTTGATTAATGAAAACAGTAATTTAATAGACTTTTTAATTGAAGAATCCATTGATGAAGTAATAAGGGAATCAGACGGAATAAAAGCAAAACTGCTGTCCACCATTAAAAATACCTACCTGAAGGGTTCGGGTAAGAAATACAGCGTAGCAGATAAAATTGTTTCCTATGTCAGGAAGGAAGCGAAGCCGGAAGAATTAAGCAAAAATATTTGTGTTAAATTAATTGGCTTACTGGATGAAATAACCATAGGCGATATTGTAGAAGAGATAGAGCTTAAAGCTTCTCCTGAAAATGCGGTTAAAGCTATCATTGATTACATAAACAAAGATTCTAAAGCCTTGCTTGAAAAGTTCACTGCATATTTAGGTAATATGAACTTGAATCAAATAATTCCCTATGAGCAGTCAGATGATAAACTTGCAACAGCATTAGCAGACATTCCTCAAAAACTATGTGAGTCGAATAAAGTTAAGTCCTACATTTCAGATAATCTGACAAAACATGCGGACGGTATTATGTCTGCAAAATTAGGCTCCATGATTGACAAAGATGGTGTACAGTCATTTGCACCAAAAATAAAGAATTTTGTAAAAACAATAATTATTTCAAATGAGGACTCAATAAAAAAATGGATTGAAACCCAGGCAGGGAAAGCGGCACTTACATTTCCCCCAAGGGAATTAAACCCAAATTACATTAACCTGTTAAATAATGAATTATATAAAAAATACAAGAATGAAGCTGACAAGCTGAAGGATACTCCTATTTCAGCAGCATTGGATAAATTAAATTCAATCGAAAGCTTAAGCCGAAACAGCTCTGAAGCTCTTCGTGAATACACTGCTGATAATGCAGGCGTAATATTGAGCGGCTCAATAAAAACAATTGTGGCAGACAATTTAAATAAATTCAGCGATGATGAACTGGTTAATTTCGCCAATGACTTTATAGGAAGAAACCTGAAGCCCATTATGTATTTCGGCGGAGTTCTGGGCGTTATTGCGGGAGTAATACTGGCTGCTTTTCAGCGTTCTCCCCTTGACCCCGCAAAAATCAGCATAGCCAACATGGCTGTATACTCATTTGTGGGATTCATCACAAATGTGATTGCCATCAACATGATATTCAAGCCATATAGAGAAAATAAGCTTCTTTCTAAAATACCTTTTTTCAGAAATTTTTCTTTAGGCTATATTGTTAAAAATCAAAAAATATTTGCTGAAAGCACTGCAAGTTTAATTGAGAATTATCTTCTTAACAAGAAGAGCATAAATGAGCTGTTTGATAAGTACAGGGATAAAATAAAGGATCTGTTTAACGAAAATATTACACAGCCGGGTTACAAAACCATGAACAGGCTATTTGAGAATAACAAGCACAATTTTGTAAAAAAGCCTTTTTCTTATTTAAAGAATAAAGTCACATCTAACTTGAACAGGATATGCCGCTTTTTATTCAGTAAGGTAAAAACCATAAAAATAGACTCGGTAATAAATGAAAAAATGTCGGCCAAGGCAGGTTCGTTATTAACAAAAAAGATGCAGGAACATAGTTACGAAAATACTGTTTATTCCTTAGTGAACTCTGAAAGTACCCTTGAAAGCAAAATTTCTTATGAGGGATTAAAAAAATATATTTCCGGTTTTCAGGAAGGATATTATGATAAATTGTGCAATATCCTTTCAAGGGAAGATGAATTTAAAGGTCAGATAATTAAGCTTGAAAATGTATATGGGGATTTAATGAACAGGCAATTAGATGAATTTATTGATTCTGAAAAACAGGAAAAGCTTGCTCATTCGGCTGCAGAAAAACTAAACGGAATTGTTCTGTCAAAGGATTCCAGAGACAGAATTATACAAGGAGTATTATCCGCACTTGATAATTCAGTGAATAAGAACCAGAATTTTGAAGAAGTTTTTAATGGAAGGCTTAAAGACTACATTGATTCACACATACCAGGTATCATAGACAGTTTATCTGAAGCCGCTAAGGTCACTGCAGGTAAAAATAAGGGCAAAATAACTGCAATGATCCAGTCAGCAATAAAAGACAATCTTGGTTTCATTGAAAAGGGAATGTATAATCTGATTGGCGGAGACGAGATTACAGATGAACTGATTACAAATATTATAGCTATGAAACTTCCTAAATTACTTAATGATAAGAAACCTGAATTAAACGACATTGTGGAACAATTACTAAAGGATAGGTTTTACAAAACAAAAGTAAATACCTTATACACAGGAATAAACAAACAGGAACTAAGCAGGCTGACAGATGATTGTTTCAGCCAGGAAAACTCAATAAATTTCAGCAATAGAATTAACAAAATAACTAAGGATATGTTCTCAAAGGCAGGGACTTTAAAACTCGGCACTATATTTTCAGTATTTAAGGCAACAGATTTAAGTAGTTTCCTGGATCAATATACTAAGGAAATAAATGAATTTTCCAATATGCTTGCAACAAATTTAAAGGATAACAGAGCTCAGGTTACTGATATAATTAACGAATATTCCTATTCGCTGATTGATGAATTGATGAAATCCAAATTTAAAGATTTATTTGACGGCATATCCTATGAAGATGTGAGCAGTGTAATTAATAAGGCATCTGATGAGCTTATCAGCAACAACCTTGAGGAAATAATATCCTCTTCAATAATGAATCTAAAAGATTACCTGCACATCAGCGTGGAAGACTTAATTGATAAAGAAGAATTTATTAAGTCTGCCGAAAATTGTTTTATTGACTTGCTTGATAATAAGGATTTTGAAAGAAAGATTCAGGAGCATATTGAGGCAATAATTGAAGATGCTGTTTCATCTGATTTCAGTTTCATTGACAATGAAACTAAGAAGCATGTATTAAATATATTTACCGATTCCTGTGTCAACAGCCTTAAAAGAAATTTGGATGAATTGCTTCGTGCAGTGGAATTTGATGTGATTGCTAAAGAAGAAATCGAAAAAATGGAGCCTGAGAAAATACATCAAATGTTTAATTCCTTTGCAGGAAAATATTTCAGGACGTTGATGCTCTACGGATTTGGAGGATTTGTATTTGGCATAAATACCTATGTGGGCATGTCATTGACATTGCTGAAAATATTATCTGAAGTTAAAAATAATGTTAAATCAAAGAAATCAAAACAACCCGACTGATTTTTAAAAGGCAATATGTATGTTCACATATTGCCTTTTATATTTTTTATTATTTGTCTGCAGATGTTCCCATCAAATTTGAATTATCAAAAACCATCTTGCTCATATTATATGCTGCCAATAATTGATATTGCCCTATCTCTGCCTGTGCAAGGCTTGTATCTGCCTCTAAAACATCTAAGGACGTTGCCATTCCATTCTCATAAAGAAGCTTGTTTACTCGTGAGGATTCCCTGGCAAGTTCAACGGTCTTATTCATGTTAACAAGTGCCCTTTCAGCCTCTACAAGATTTAGGTACGCTTTTCTTACGTCAAGCTCAACATCCTTGTATGCCTGAGGAACGTCAAGCTTGGCGTCCTCCAGTTGTTTTACTGCCACCTGGTTCTGCCACATATTAGAAGTATAATAAGCTGTGTCTGCATGAGTTTTTATTTCCTGTAATTTAAGATTGTTTTCTGCAGTAAGTATTTCAGGTCTCTCTTTTTTGGCTTTTTCTATTGCCTCATTCAAATCAAGTTTTTCTGTTGGAACATAAGATAATTCTTTTTCTGTTAAAACTATTTCCTGATCTAAGGGCAAGTCCAATCTGTTTAACAAATTAAGCTTTGCGGTACTCAACTCATCCACCGCCGAGTCCATGTCAGTCTTAGCCTGTTGTACAGCCATTTCACCATTCAGAACCTCTGCTTTTGTAGCCGAACCGTTATCAAACTTCAAATTTACAACTCTCAACTGCTCGTTTGCCTTATTGAGCTTTGCCTGGTTTATTTCAATTGCCTTTTCTGCCAGAAGCACGTTGTAATATAATGATTTGGTCTGTGCTTCAATGCCTTTGGTCAGCACATCCTTGCTTTTTTCCAGCTGCGTTATCTGAGCATCTGCCAATGTAACATAGTAACCATTTTTGGCTAATATCATATCTGCCTGGTTATCTATAATTTGACTTCCTGAGGCTTCCAAAGCAGATAGTGCCGCCAGTGGCATTTCCATAAGTGCCTTTGCATTTTCCTTGGCATCTTTACCCTGCCTTCTTGCGTCTTTAGCCTGTTTAATACCATTATCAATTTCCCACATTTCTCTGTCGCTTTCTGTTGCCAGTTTTACCGCATCGGCTATTGAAATACTTAAAACTCCATTTTCTTTTTCAATGGATTCATTTTCTGTCACTGTTTCTTCAGCTAAAGCAATATTGGTTAAAGAGCTTAGCATCAATATCATTGCCAGCATTAGTGATATCTTTCTCTTCATAACTTCCTCCGATTTTTTCTTTGCTGCATTAAAACTAACTTATTTACTAACAGTTTAGCTTTAAATAATTATATCACCGGTATTTTATGCTGTCAATTAATTGAGGATTAATTCAATTGCATAAAAATTGAAGGATTTGAACAAATTCTCAAATCCTTCATTGTCGTTAATATGCTCTTGCTACATAAATCATGTGTTTTGCTTCTTTTCCGCAAATGTGACATTTGTGTCCTAATTCTTCCTGCTCAAATGGAATACATCTTATAGTAGCCCCGGTTTCTTCCTTTAATTTATCTTCACATTCCCTGTCACCGCACCACATCATCTTTGCAAAACCCGGACGATTAGGCAAATCCTTTTTATACTGTTCATAGTCATCAACCACATATGTGTTTGCTTCCCTATGGACCCTTGCTCTTTCAAACATGTCATTCTGCATGGATTCAAGCATATCTGAAATTGCACTATCAATATTTTCCAGAGAAACAATCTCTTTTTCAAGCTTATCCCTTCTTACCGCAACAGCCTGATTGTTTTCTATGTCTTTAGGACCTATTTCTATACGAATTGGGTAGCCCTTCATTTCATATTGATTAAATTTCCATCCCGGTGAATTTTCTGTGCTGTCATCAAGTTCAACGCTTATACCCTTAGCTTTTAAGCTGTCATAAACTGCATTGGCTTTTTCTAATACTCCTTCTTTCTTTTGTGCTATGGGAATTATCACAACCTGAGTAGGAGCCATTTTTGGTGGAAGCACAAGGCCTCTGTTATCTGAATGAACCATTATGAGTCCGCCTATCAGCCTTGTTGAAATTCCCCAAGAAGTATGATACGGATACTGCTCCTGCCCGTTTCTTCCCTGATATTTTATTTCAAAGGCTTTAGTGAAGTGCTGTCCTAAGTTATGAGATGTTCCTGCCTGCAACGCCTGACCGTCGTGCATCATGGCTTCCATAGTATAGGTGGCATAAGCACCTGCAAATTTTTCTTTTTCACTTTTTTGACCTACAACCACAGGCATAGCCATTAAATCCTCCGCAACCTGCCTGTAAATCTCAAGCATCTGCAGAGTTTCTGCCTGCGCTTCTTCTTCTGTTTCATGAAGAGTATGACCCTCCTGCCATAAAAACTCAGAGGTTCTCAAAAAGGGTCTTGTGGTTTTTTCCCATCTTACAACATTGCACCACTGATTATACAGGTATGGTAAATCCCTGTAAGAATTCAGCCATTTTGCATACATGTGGCAGATAATTGTCTCTGAAGTAGGTCTTACCACCAGTCTTTCGCTAAGTTCCTGATTTCCACCCTGAGTAACCCATGCCACTTCGGGAGCAAAACCCTCTACATGTTCCTTTTCCTTTGCCAGCAGGCTTTCAGGAATTAAAAGGGGAAAATACATATTTTTATGCCCCGTAGCTTTAAACTTTTCATCGGCAAACTGTTGAATTTTCTCCCATAGAGCATAGCCATAGGGTCTGATAACCATGAACCCCTTAACCGGTGAATAATCCACAAGTTCATTTTTTAATATAACATCCGTATACCATCTGCTGAAGTCTTCTTCCATTGGTGTAATTTCTTTTACAAAATCTTTTTCTTTTTTAGACATATACTCACTCCTAATTTTACAATCTCGCCACATAAATGTATGGTTTTTTACATATTTCCACTGCGGGTGCAAAAAAATAAACCGTCCCCTGTGTAAGAGGCGGTTTCCCACGGTACCACTCTAATTGCTGCAATAACAGCATCTCATTTAAATAAGGGATTTGCCCTTTGGGTTGTTACTCCCAAATACTCCGAGGCGGGTTCAAAATACAGGGGGTCGAAAATCTTCCACCTTTGATTTTCTCTCTATAGACCATGTAGGATTACTACTCCTCTTCAACGTATATATATTTGTATACATATTATAAAATCTTTTCATTTTTGTCAACAATTTTCGGATATTTTATTTAAAAACTTGTGAATATGAAAATGTTATCTTGATATTATGAATTTATGTTTGTATAATATAAATATGGAAAAAATAATAATAGGAGGAAAGAAAAGTATGAACAAAAGGATTACAAGTATAGTATTAGCGGTATTATTAGTTTTGAGCAGCTTCAGCTTTGCATTTGCACAGGATGCCGAAACTACCAAAATTACTATTATTCACACTAATGACACCCATTCCAGGCTGGCAGGTACCGAAACTGAAATAGGTTTTGCAAAAATAGCTACTTTAATTAAAGAAGCTAAGGAAGCAAACCCAAACACATTGGTCCTTGATGCGGGTGACACACTCCACGGAATGCCAATAGTTAATATCAGCAAGGGAGAAAACGCACTGAAGGTTTTGGAAGCTGCAGGATATGACTGCATGACCATAGGCAACCACGATTTTAATTATGGTCAGGAAAGATTGATGGAATTAAAGAAAATGGCCAAATTAGATATTGTGAGCGCTAACATATTAAATGAAAAAGGTGAAAGCATATTTACACCATATGTAATAAAAGAGGTTGATGGAATAAAGATTGGTATATTCGGTCTTACCACTCCTGAAACGGCATATAAAACAAGCCCTACAAATGTAACAGGTCTGACCTTTGCAGACCCTGTGGAAATTTCTAAAAAAATGGTTGACGAATTAAAGGATAAAACCGATGTAATCATTGCACTGGCTCATATTGGCTTAGATGAAAGTTCAGTTGTTACTTCAAAACAAATAGCTGAAAAGGTAGAGGGAATTGATGTTATAATTGACGGTCACAGCCACACTCTTTTAGAAAAAGGGATGCTTGTTAATGATACCTTAATCGCTCAGACAGGACAGTATGACCAAAATTTAGGATATGTAGACATTGAGGTTAAAAACGGAGAAGTTGTAAGTAAGTCAGCACGATTGCTTGCGGCTGCAGATACAGCAACTACGGCTGCAGACCCTGGACTGACAAAGACTATTGAAGAAATAAACGAGGCAAATAAAGAAGTGTTTTCAAAAGTAGTTGCAAAGGCTGACGAATTTCTTGACGGAGCCAGAGAAAATGTAAGAACAAAGGAAACAAATCTTGGAAACCTGTCGGCAGATGCAGTCAGAGCAGCAGCTTCAGCCGATATCGGATTTGTTAACGGCGGAAACATAAGAATATCTATTGAACCCGGAGATATTACTTACGGCATGCTGGCAGAACTGTTCCCATTTGGAAATACTGTTCAAGTCAAAAAAATTACCGGTGAAGATTTAGTAAAGGTTCTGGAACAATCAGTAAGCGGATATCCTGCAACTCAGGGCGGATTCCTCCAGGTAAGCGGTTTGGAATTCACATTTGACCCTGCACAGCCTGCCGGCTCAAGGGTCGTTGAGGTTACAGTGGGAAACAAAGCATTAGACAAGACAGCAGAATATTCGGTTGCCATAAATGATTTCCTTGGAATAGGCGGAGACGGTTTTACAATGTTTGAAAAATATCCTGTAACAGCCGAAGTAGGAACATATGAAGAAGTATTCGCAGACTATCTGAATGCAAACGGAACTAAGGGCAGCGATGTTTCCGGAAGAATAACAGTAAAAGAACCCATTGCAGAAGAACCTGCTCCTGTTCAGCCGGCAGAACCAACTCCTGCTCCCGTTCAGCCAGCTCCGACGGCTCCTTCTGAAGAAGTCATTTACATAGTTGTTCCGGGAGACGTACTATGGAAAATAGCAGAAAAATACGGTACTACATGGGAAGATTTAGCTAAATACAACAATTTGGCAAATCCACATTTAATATTCCCAGATCAGGTAATAAAGGTTCCGGGAAAATAATAACAATACGAAGTATATGACTAAAAAGGGTATGAGTACTCATACCCTTTAACATTATATTCAAATCTTTCCATCAAATTGTAATAATCAAGTACTTCTTGACCTTCTTTTGGTGTTATGTACATAACAAGACGCAGACATATATCTCTGCAACCGGTTCTCTCTTTAACAACTTTCTTTATTGTTTTAATCATCTCTATATAAGGTTCCCCCATAATTAGAAATTCATTATTATTTCTTTTCTCATAAAAATAGAATAATTACATATAAATTACACCATTGTGTTTTAATAATGTCAATATAATATAGCAAAAAAATAAACAAATTTGTTATATTATTATCTATATTATATTGTTATTGAAATTTACATATTTAATGTTTAAAAATAGCCATAATTAATATAATGTATTATCGCTTATAGATATTAATTCCCTTGACAAAAATCTTACAACAAAGTATAATTATTTATAGAATCAATTATAGTATTTTCTCATAAAATCATTATTAAGGTTCTAAAATATTACTTTTATAGAATTTATTACGATATTATAGTTAAATAGGAGGTCATTGTGCAAAGGAGCAAATAAGATCATAATTTAAAGTTATCAACCCTAAAAAGAATAGAAGAATAGAAGGAGAAACTTATGAAAGAAAATATGCAAAAATTATGGACCCCTTTTAATATTGGCAAAGTTCAAATAAAGAACAGATTCGCTATGGGTCCTATGGGAGACGGAACTCTTTTTGATTCCCGTGCCGGTTATACGGATCAAGCTGTTGAATTTTATACAGAACGTGCAAAAGGAGGATTTGGACTTATATACACTGGTGTTATGTTCTGCGATACAACTATAGATCCCGGTTCAGGCAACAGTCCTTTGGTGTATGCCAGTCATTTTCTTGATAGAGCAAGCCGATTAAATGAACGATGTAATGCCTATGATGCAAAGGTTTTTGCAGAAATCGGATTGGGTACAGGCAGGAACTATCCGGGAATGCGCGCACCTTCTCCAGTAGAAGTTTTTAATTATCCTGCTTATAAGGGAATAGAAATTACAGTGGATGAAATCCATAAAAAAACAGAGCAGTTCGTTAAGTGTTCAGCTATTATGAAAAAATCCGGATTTGCAGGTATTGATATTCACACCTTACATTGGGGTTATTTATTAGATGAATTTGTTCTTTCTCTCACGAACAAGCGTGAAGATGAATATGGAGGTAGTTTAGAAAATAGAATGCGCCTTGTAAAAGAGCTTATCACAGGTATAAAGCAAGTCTGCGGTTCTGACTATCCTGTTACTATCGGATTAGGTGTTAAGAGTTTTGTTAAAGCATTGAACAAAGCTTCACTAACAGGTGAAGAAGAGGCCGGCCGTACTGTAGAAGAAGCAGTTGAAATTGCAAAAATGCTTGAAGGCATGGGCTTTGATGCAATAATGACTGATACTGGTATCTATGATTCTTTCTATTATGCCTGCCCGCCAAGTTATATGCCGAAAGGTCACGGGCTTGATTTATATGCTACAGTCAAAGAGGCTGTTAAAATTCCTGTTTTAGGACGTTCCAGAATGGGAGACCCCGAGCTTTGTGCTCAGGCAGTTAATGACGGAAAAATTGATGCAGTCGTATTAGCAAGACCTTCTCTCGCTGATCCTTATTTCCCCAGAAAAATTGCCGACAACAAATGCGATAGAATACGTCCTTGTATCGGATGTAATGTAGGCTGTATCGGATATCTTTTAGAGCAGGGGAAAGGAATTCATTGCGCCGTTAACCCAAGAACAGGGAAAGAACTTTTCTCAAGGCCAAAGAAAAGTGTTTTACCCAGGAAAATTGCAATTATTGGTGGCGGACCGGGTGGTATGCAAGCTGCATTAACAGCCTCTGATTGCGGTCATACTGTTGAATTATTTGAAAAAGAAAACAAATTAGGCGGCGAACTTATTTCTGCAGGTGCTCACAAAAAAACAAAAGAAGATATTAGCATTTATTGTAAATGGCTAATAAATGAAATGAACGAGAATAAAATTCCTGTTCATCTCAATAGTGAATTCAATGCCGATATGGTTAAAAAGGAAAGATTTGACACCGTTATACTTGCCACAGGTGCTTCTCCAATTGTTCCATCTTCAATTCACGGCATAGAAAAAGCCGTCACTGCTGTAGATTTTCTTGAAGGTAAATGCTCTGTTGGAAATGATGTTATAGTTGTTGGCGGCGGCATGGTTGGAGCAGAAACTGCCGTTGAATTAGCTATGGAGGGTAAAAATGTTACCTTGGTAGAGAGGCTAAATGAAATTATGTCAGCAGAATTTGTTCCCCAACAACACAAAATGATGCTTAATGATATGTTAGCGCATTATAATGTTAATGTATTGACCGGACACGGATTAACGAAAGTCACAGATGAAGGCGCTGTTGTTAAGGCTGCCGCAGATGGAAATGAAAAGCTCCTTAAAGCGGACAATGTCATTCTATCCATAGGAATGAAGCCTAACCCTACAATTTATTATGACCTGGTTCAAACCGGCGCTGATGTTTATACAATTGGCTCAGCTAAACGACCCGGAAATATTATTCTTGCTGTTGAAGATGCATTTGAAATTGTTTATAATTTTGACTAAACATTTTTAGGCGGAAACGAAAAGCCATACTATTCTAATATTCCAACTTTCCGTAATATTAGAATAGTATGGCTTAAATATTGAATTATTTTTTATCAACTGAAATCATTTCTATAAAATTTGAAATAATTTTATCAGTTCTATAATTAATGTCAAACCCATGGCTTGAAAAACGATAATGTGAACCAAGTCCGTAAATAATATATAATGCCATCTCAACTGTAACTTCAATATCCAAGCAAGCCTTAAAGACTCCTTCTGTTATTCCCTGTTCTATAGCCTCGAAAAGCATTCGGGAAAATTTACTATCTTTTGAATAAACTTCTTTACATACAACAATTCCCATTGGTATATTTGCTTCTTCAGCAAACTCCACCCACTTTGTAGAAAATGATATTTTAGTAATCATTAGCTGACGAATTCGATCTTTTACCGGCGCTGCTGTGACAAAATCAACAATCATTTCCAAATGATTATCAATTGCTGCTGCATACTCTTCCAGGAGATTCTTTTTTGATGAGTAGTAATTATAGAATGTTCCAAGAGATACATTTGCTTCTTTGCAAATATCAGCGACTTTAACAGCATCATAACCATTTTCAGTAAACAGCTCAATAGCCGCATAATATATTTTTTCACGCATCTGCACTACTTTTTTTTCTCTTTTTGTAAGTTTTTGCTCGATCAATCTAACCTCCATATCGTAAATGTTTTACCATCAAGTTAACCAACACAGTAGTATAACCGGTCATAACATAACGGTTTTATTTAAATAGTTTATACTATATTCTATTATTCGTCCAGCATATTTTTTAAAAATATTGTAAGACCTTAAAATCATCGTTCCTTATTTATCTTTAAAAGGGTAGAATTTGTTCTACCTTGGGAAAAAATGTAGCCAGATGAATTAAAATGCTAACTTCCCAACACCCGATTTTTTATGATTTTGCAGTTTCATCAATTATTTATCGTAAGCACCGTAAGCTCCGGTGGCGCCATGAATCTCAGGGGAATTTTGGATGTACCCAGGCCTATATTTACATAAAGCATTGTCTGCCTGAAATTATTGAAAGTATACATTCCCCCGGTATATTTTTGACCCAGAGGCGGAAGAAATTTTATTACCGGAAGATTAACCTGACCTCCATGGCTGTGACCGGATATAAAAAGATCTATATTGTATTCAAGCATTGAATCTACAACATCAGGCTCATGACTGAGCACGATGTTGTAGCTGTCTTCATCCAGAAATCCGATGATTTTTTCCTTTTCAATTTCGCCGAATATGGAGTCATCCATACCAATAATATTAATATTATAATCCTTTAGTGTAATCTTTTCATTTTTAAGCAGAACAAATCCGCTGTTTTCCATTATATTTTTATATACGTACTCTGCCCCGCCTCCATAATCGTGGTTGCCGTAAACGGCATACTTCCCCAAAGGCGCATTTATAAGGCTAAGCTCTTCCCATATTTCATTTATTCTGTCCTTTTTTTCATAGCTGCTATATTCATCTATTAAATCCCCTGTAAAAAAAACTACATCAGGTTTTTCCTCATTAATTTTTTCTACAACTTTTTTTATATCTTTTTCATCGAAGTACTTGGATATATGCATATCGGAAAACTGGAGTATTTTTAATTCATCCCGTTCTTCGTTTATGCAGCTGTTTTTTATATTTTCATAGTGCACAGTTAAAAGGTTGGGTTCTATGAATCGGGCATATACAAAGACAGCAGCTATTATAAAAAGAACAATAGATAAAAGACTAAAAAATTTTTTCAATTTTTCTCTCCCTATAAGCTTTCAGGTTGTAGTATATCAAATAATACAAAAAAAATAAAGCGAAACTTGATTCACAGAAAATTTATTTCTTATACTAATTAACATTAAATATTTCCCTGAAGTAAAATTAGTATATTTAGTATACTGATCCGATGCTGCGGACAAACATTTGTTCACATTTTAAAATTATCAGTATTTACCGATGAATTAGTTTTACTTTATTTTCAAAATTCTATTTCTATACAATTTTTGTTTCTTCCTCATCACATATGAAAAACTCAACATGGTTTGTCAGAATATCAATGTAGTTAAATGAAACAACTCTTTTTAACCCTCTATTCTCAACATGTACTGTAAATACCGAAGGATAGGTGCCGGCTATTATACCTTCACTAATCTGAGATCTGCTCTTTCCTTTTCTTACTTTAAATTTAACCTTCTGCCCAACACAGCCTTCAACTAAGCCCTTGACTCTTGCCACAGAATTTCCTGCCAAAAAATCACCTTCCACACTGTATTAAATGAAAAATAAGTAAAATTTATTCATTTACAGTATGTTTACCATTTGAATAAAATTTATGTGTCTTTTCTCTAATTCGCCATGTTTTCCTTAAAAAATGAATAGCACCCGGTTTCTTCAACTTCACACTAAAAACCGGGTGCTATTCATTTTTGATATCTGATTCTGCTTTTGGGGGACTCACCTCTTCCGTCAGTCTATATATAAACA
Source organism: Firmicutes bacterium UBA5227 (assembly GCA_002409285.1). Taxonomy (GTDB): domain Bacteria; phylum Bacillota; class Clostridia; order Tissierellales; family Sedimentibacteraceae; genus Sedimentibacter. The sequence goes on from DHUT01000052.1 coordinate 40,654, forward strand.
TTCATTTTACTAAATTCTTCATACTGATTATCACCAATAACTGTGTTTTGATTTTCTTATCAGGATTTAAGCTTAATTAATGTTTAACCTCCGATCTGTGACTTTCACACTAAACCGTCCCTCCTGGCACATGGTCTAATGTTGTATGAATTAATCATTCTCGACTATCGTTATCTCTATAAACTATACTTAGCTTAAATCAATATCATAAATCTTACACTCTGCTTAAATCAGTAAAATTCAGTAAAACTTATGTTGTATTTATTGTATACCCATAAAAATTTATATTAAACATAAAAAGATAAATTTTTTTAAAAATTTTTTAAGTTGTTAATCCTTGCCTGTTAATATATAATATTTATATCAATTACAATGAGGCTGTTATGATAAAACTTTATTCCTACGGAAAAATTAATTTGTTTTTAAATGTTAAGGAAAAACTTAAAACCGGCTACCATTCATTAAGTTCTGTAATGCAGTCTGTTGAAATGCACGATGAAATTTTACTTGAATCTTCCCATAACAATGAAATTGTTGTTGAATGCAATGACCCGTTTGTACCTGTGAATGAAAAAAACACATGCTACAAAGCAGCATCAATAATAAAAGAAATATATCATATAAAATTCGGAGTAATCATAAAAATAAATAAGACAATACCATCCGAAGCCGGATTGGCCGGAGGCAGCGGCAACTGTGCGGCAGTTATACAAGGGTTAAACATTCTTTGGAACTTGAACCTGACGGAAGATGAAATGTCAAAAATAGGACTCGAAATAGGAGCTGATGTACCCTTTTGCCTTACAGGAGGAACCTGTCTGGCCGAGGGAATTGGTGATGAACTCACCAAATTGAAGGACTTTGTCTGGAATGACATTCTAATTGTAAAACCCGGCTTTTCCATGTCAACGGCATTTGTATACAATAACCTTACCCCTGATTATTATAATTTATATAAAGCTAATGATATGTTAAATTATATAAGCTTATGCGATTACGATTGTGCTGCCCTTTCCGTAAAAAATACCCTTGAAGGGGTGGTTGAAAAGTTTCATCCTGAAATATATGACATTAAGAAAAGCATGATACAAAACGGAGCTTTATCTTCTATTATGACGGGAAGCGGCTCTGCTGTTTTCGGGTTGTTCCCGGACAGGAAAAGCATAGAAACTGCTTATGCAAAAATATCCTCAATATACCCTCAAACATTTATAACAGGAACAACAACCGAAGGAATCAAATTATTTGTTTAGAACATCCTTAGTTGGGTAATAGCACAATATAGTTAGAAAGGTAGGAACCTTATGAGAAAATTATTATTGACCTTAGCACTGATTGCTGTTTTAACCGTTGGATGTTCCAATAAAAATATTGTTGAGCCTCCTTCCGGCACGCCTGAACAAAATGTTGAAATCCAACCTGAACAGAATGATGATAATCAGCAGGACAACCAAAAACCCATAATTGCGCCTGACTTTGAGCTTAATTCACCGGATGGCAGCACTGTGAAACTAAGCGAACTGAGAGATAAGAATGTAATACTGAATTTTTGGGCAACCTGGTGCGGTTATTGCATACTGGAAATGCCTGACTTGCAAAAGCTTCAGGATGCACACGCAGATGATCTTCTGGTGCTGACTGTCAATGTGGGTGAATCTAAGGAAGAGGTTGAAAAATTCATGGAAGATAATAACCTGGATCTGGCAGTTGTTCTTGATGAAAAAATGGATGTTTCAAACACATACGGAATTCGTTCTTTCCCCACCACAATCGCCATAAATAAAAAAGGAGAAGCGGTAAAGGGATTTGTTGGAATGCTCACCTACGAACAAATGGAACAGCTTTACAGCTTTTTTGAAGAATGATTAAAACATACCGATAATATATGCACTTAACCATTATATGATTCCGGGGACAGTCGTCCCCAAATCGTGTTCTTTATTTACCATAATCCTGGTAATTTTCCAGATCATATTTTCCTATTCCATTTTCAATAAAGTCCAATATTTCCGAAACATCATTAAATTCTTCACAAATGCACTTCATGTTTATGTTTTCATTCTTAAGTTTCTTTAAAATTTCAACAACCATACTACAGTCGCCGTACAAACAGGAAAATTCATATATTATAACCTCATATCCCGGTTTTAATAATTTAAGCATCTTGGAAAACTCTGAGCCTTCAAGCGACAGACTATCGGTTCTGTCTAAAAACATCTTGTCCACACCATACCTGGATAACGCTTTAACCTGTTCAGTTATTTTAGATGCTTTGCTTGAATGTACATAACCTATTTTCATTACAAAATCCCCCCATGGATTAGTTTAAACAATTTTATTAATTCTTTGTTTATATCCTACTGTTTATATTATAATGCATTTTTTTATTTATGTCAAAATACTAACTGAACTGATTGAATCCACAGCTTTTAGCAGAACCTGTGCAACAATATTATTCAACACTTAGGAATATAAAATTTAAAATTAATTAAGACATATAAAAAATGTCAAATTTTTTTTTTTATAAAGATATAAGCATTTTTATATTATAACTGTCCTAAAAGTAAGGGAGTTTGTATTAAATACCCGTTAACTCCACAATGCTTGTCATATTTTTTTCATCTACATATAATAATATTACCCTTGTCTATAGCAAAAAACAAAAAATAGTAACCCATAATTCAACACATGAACATCAAAGATTTTAAGCTATAAAAGATTTTTTATCTTGGTGCTATAAGGATTATTTGGAAAGGAAATGTAATAGTGAAAATATTTCATTATTATAAAGTAAAAAAATGAGCAATAATTTATATGAAGTCTTTAAAAAAGCACAAGGCGGAAGTGGAGAGCATACAATTGAACTGTATTATAAATTTTTACCATTAATAAAAAAGTATGGAAAAAAACTTAATTACGAAGAAGCAGAAATTGATTTAACCATTTTTTTATTAGAGTTTATTAAAAAAATGGATTTGAATAAATTTGAAAATAGAAGTGATGGTGAAATAGTTAACTATATTAATTTGATATTCAAAAATAAATACATTGATCTATTGAGACAATTAATGAATAAAAAAATTGAAACACCAATGACATTGGAAATGGAATTAATATTTAATGATTATTATAAAAGAAAAAGATATATAATAGCTAAATTTTATAGGAGATGTTTTTATGGCACTTTCAAGTAACAAAGTATATTTTATTAAATCTTATGCAAATTTAGCAAGATACTTGGATGTATATGGGAACAACCAAGTAATAAACGGAAGTAATGTGATTACCTGGGATGTAGATTCCACAGCTATGACGCAAAAATGGAAACTAAAAAACAACAATACAAATACTAAGATTTTATCTAATTTCAAACCAACATTTTCTTTAGATCATTGGGTTGGTTCAACTAATTATGGAAAATGTGATATGTATGATGATAAACCCGAAAATGATACCGACCAATTGGTAACTTTAATATCTTATAAAGAAAGTCAAAATTTATATAAAATTAAGCTTGTTAATCATAATAAGTTCCTGACGGCCGCAACAAACAATGGAAATACAATGTTTTGGCTTGCTGCAAATGATCAAAATAATCAGATTTGGAAATTCGAGGAATATATAGCTCCTCAATTCACTATAGTTGATGCAAGTATCACTGTAGCTACAGATAAATATACAAAAGACTATTTTTCAGCAGAACCAGGTGCTATAGTTATCACTTCTAAGCGGACAATTACTCCTCCTTCGGTAGTGAGTGGTGAAAAAAAGATTCTAAATATGAGTCTTCCATTTGCCCAAACAAGTAGCGAAATACAATCAATAAACTTTAGTTATGGTTCTTCTTGTAAAGCATTTGCAGTGGCTGCATTATTGACATATTATTCAAAAAAATTGATAAGCCCGCATTGGTTTACACAATTCGGATGGGTACCACCGGAATGTGACAATGCGCATGTTACAAATGCAGTAACCTACGGAGGAAAGGGTGCATTTAAGCTTGTTTCCTTATCTACAAACACATCACTCTCCCAGCTCAAAGTCAAAATTGATGCAGGCATACCAGTATTATTGCGTTGTACAGGAAACAGTGCAGGTAAACAACATTGGGTTGTTGTTTATGGTTATAAAGGAGAAGGAACTGCAAACTCTGCCTTCTTAGTAGTTGATTCTGCAAACACAACAATAGGGACTACACCAAGATACGGAAGGTATGACACTCTAACTGGGGCCATGTCTTGGAGTTATGTTAGTGATAGTAATGGAATTTTCACTATCAAGGAGTCATATTATATGACAGATAACTAAATTGTATAAAAGGAGGAACAATTGCTCCTCCTTTTTAATGATATCTATGGGATTAAATATAAATAGAAATCAACGATATATTATAAAAAAACATTTGCATGAAAGCATTCTTTATACTATAATTAAAGTAACAAAATTTGCATATACTTAATGCCTAAAATAACCAAATACGTTAGAAATGCAAGCGAAAACAATAAGAATAATTAGTTAATTACTTATCTCAGTAATAGATAAGTAGTTTTAAAGTATATGAAATTTAATCTTCATGTTTATTAAGGAGCCATTATGAAAAATAATCTCTATAAATTTATGTATCAAATAATTTCGATGATTATTTTATTATTTGTGGCTATAACGACTTTAACATCATGTTCAATTAACAGCACGAAAGTGAAAGATAATTTTAGGGAAAAAGCAGAAAGTTCAGAAGAAAAGGTTAAAAATGAGAATAGGTCAGAAGAACCAAATAAAACCGTAGTTAATGGTAAACTTAGATTTTATAGCGGAGAATTAGCAGACACAGCAAAACAACTATTAGAAAACAGCTTATTATTAAATGATGTAACGACAGGCATTGGTTTCTCAATAGATATAATTGATGATAAGGTAATTGACAACTCTGTACCATATTGTAGGATCTATAGTAACGAATATAATTTTAAATCAGCAGAGGAAATAGAACAACTTTTCTTTAATACCTATTCTGACAAAGATACAATCTATAAATTAAGCCACACAGGAGATATACCATTATTTATAGATTTTGACGGACAGCTATATGCCTACGAGAGTATAAATAGTACTTCACAGCTATATTTAATTATGGATTGGTCTAATATTTACATAACTGATGCTACAGGTAGCACTGCAGTTATAAACTATCCATTATACTACTTTAGGGATGGAATAGATGGGGTGAAAATGTACAAAAATACAATTTCAAAAGTTGACGGGATTTGGTTACTGGATGATGTTTTAGAATCAGAAGTAATCGAATTGGATGAAACAAGCAAGAAGACTTTAGGAATTAGAAGTATCGCATTAGAAAGAATCAACAGTTTACAATTAACTAAGTTTATCGGTACAAAAGGGGAATCAATTGAACAAGATGGTGTTGAATATACAAACATAGGCTATTCGCCAGATTCTGCACAATATGAATCATATACGAATGAAAACTTATTAGCATATTGTGAAAATTACACAAGTAATATACATCCCATTCTGTATTCATATTTTAGGGAAATAGATGGCAAGCTTTATGCCAAAAGCATAGATTCCATACACAAAGAATATATGAGAGATTACAAACCAGAAACATTAGAGGTATTAAATGTGAGTAATACAGAAGCAAGTTTGAGAATAAAATATTTAGATTCGACTAATCAGGAAAGATCGTTACAGTTTAAGATGTATCCGGATGCGGTTATGTACTGGAGATGGTTACCGGATACCATTATATAAAAAATGGGACACAGGGTCACCCCCATGTTCCCACATAAACACTATCTCCCTGCGAGCTCCTTCATAGAGCTTATTACATAATCAATGTCTTCTCTGGTAACTCCTATGTGGGAAACGAATCTGTATTCGCCGTCTTCCGCACCGCTTACTTTTATGTTTTTCTCATATAATTTTTCAATGAGTATGTTTTCGGGAATTACATCTTCCCCCATCGTAAAGAACACCATATCTATGTCAAGCCTGTCCTCTATGACCTGAACTCCAGGAATTTCCGAGAGCTTTTGTGCCATATATCTGGCATTTTCATGGTCTTCGTGAAGTCTAAGAGGCATTTTCTCCAGGGCAATGATTCCCGCAGCAGCAAGTATGCCCACCTGCCTCATACCGCCGCCCATAAGCTTTCTGTTCTTTCTTGCCCTGTCGATAAATTTTTTGCTTCCTGCCAGCATTGAACCTGAAGGAGCAGCCAGACCTTTTGAAAGGCAGAACATCACCGTATCACAGCATGCAGCTACTTCTTTCACATCAGCTCCTAAAGAAACGGCGGCGTTGAATATTCTTGCTCCGTCCATATGAACGGGAAGTGAATGTCTTTCTGCTATTTGTTTAATTTCCTTCAATGTTTCCAAGGGCACTACAGCTCCGCATCCGTGTGCTTCTTCGATGCAGATAAGTCCTGTCTCAGGTTCATGGATATCATCAATGCGTATTGCTTTTTCAACGTCTTTTGGATTCATTGCTCCGTTATGAGTTTCAAGGGTTCTTAGCTGAACTCCTGCAATTACCGCCGATGCTCCTACCTCATGAACTACTATGTGGTTGTTTCTTCCTATTATGACTTCCTGTCCCCTTTTCGCATGGGTAAACAATGCAAGCTGGTTTCCGAATGTGCCGCTCGGAACAAATATGGCAGCCTCCTTCCCAACCTTCTCTGCTGCTAATTTTTCAAGTTTGTTTATCGTAGGGTCATCTCCGTAAACATCATCGCCCACTTCAGCTGTTGCCATTGCCTGTCTCATTTCATCTGTTGGCATTGTAACTGTGTCACTTCTTAAATCAATATACCTCATTATTCTACTCCTCTGTTATTTATTATTTTACATGCTTTTACTACGTGCTTTGCCAGCACCGCAGTTGTTACCGAGCCTACTCCGGCAGGAACAGGTGTTATCATTGCTGCTTTTTCAACACAGTCCGATGTATTCACATCACCTGTTAAATTACCTTCTTCATCAACATTTATTCCTACGTCAATCACTGTGGCTCCCTCTTTAACATATTCGGCTGTAATCATATTTGGTTTCCCTATTGCGGCAATTAATATATCTGCTCTTTTTGTTACCTCCTGAAGGTTTTGTGTTCTGGAGTGACATATGGTAACCGTGGCATTTTCTTTCGTTAAGAGCATTGCTGCCGGCTTACCAACAACCATTGACCTGCCAACTACAGCAGCTTCTCTTCCCTTCAGCTCAACATTGTAATGTTTTAAGATTTCCATTGCCGCTGAAGGGGTACATGGCGGAAAGCCTGTTTCATCTCCTTCAAACACCTTTGCAACATTGATTGGATTGAAACAGTCAATATCTTTTTCCGCACTGATAATATACTTCAAATCATTTTCATTCAATTGCTTTGGCAAAGGTCTGAACAGCAATATTCCATGAACGGAATCGTCGTTGTTTACGGCTTTCAATTGTTCGGTGAAATCAGCCTGGCTTATATCAGCTGGCAATGCTAAAACCTCACAGTCAATATTACAGGCTGCCATTCGTTTAACTGCCGACCTTTCGTAAGCAAGATCGTCCTCCCTATCACCCACTCTTACGATTTTGAGTTTAGGTATAGTCCCACCTTGTCTTAAATCTGAAGCATTTTTCCTCACTTCCTCCGTAATTGCATCTGCAACCGGTTTTCCTTTAATTAAGATACCCATATCATTCTCCTGCCTAACTTAGTATTTTTAAAACCTTTTCATAAATCTCAGTTGATTTTTGGTTTCCATCCTTCAGCAGTTTTTCAGCTTCTTTTTTATTTTTGTCCACATAATCCTTATCTGTTATGGAGTTTATGTTTATCAATACATTTACATATGCACTGTTGAGCGCCGCCTTTAAAAGCTGGACTCCAACTCCTATGTCGCTTATAATGGTTTTGGAGCTTATGTCCGCAAGTTTTTCATGAAGAAGTATCCCTTCATATACAAGATTCAATGTTTCCATAGGAGTACTATTTGCAGCCTTCAAGCATTGCTGCATAACTTTTTCTTTGTTTGCTTTTTCTTCTGCTGTCGATGATGGCATAACATATGCTCTGGACAAAGGTTCAAAATTGTCTGCATCCTTTTGGATAGCAGATAAAAGCTCTGCTCTTAACCTTTCTCCTTCTTTTAAAATTTGTTCATGTTGTGCTTCAAATTCAATAAATTTTTTCTTCCCTTTGGAAAAATTTGCAACCATTGAGTTCAATGCAACTCCCAGGGCTCCTGCCAGTGCAGCGGCACCGCCTCCGCCCGGAACAGATTTTTTTGAAGCCAGCTCTTCTGCGAAATCTTCGCATGATAACTGTGATAAATTCATAGTATACCTCTTTCATATAATAATATTTGAAAAAATAAAATTTATAAAGATGGAGGTTCTTCTGCTAATACTCAAAATATTGTAAACAGTAGCGTCTAATGCTTTATTAGATCATTACATCCTGTCATTGTATGTGGCAAAATGAACATGGTCTTCCCATTTACCGTTTATTTCAAGATAGCGTCTCGAGAAACCTTCCTTCTCAAATTCAAGTTTTTCCATAACTTTCAATGACCTTGCATTTCTTGGAACAATGTTTGCTTCTATCCTGTGCAGCCCAAAGTCTTCAAACATAATATCCACTGTTTTTTTTATCGCTTCTGTCATGTAACCTTTATTAATTTCGTCCTTGTCCAATTTGTATCCCAAAAAGCATGATTTGAAATTGCCCATAACTATATTAGAATAGCATACATTTCCGATTAATTTATTGTCCTCCTTTTTAAAAATCCAAAACCTTACCATGGAATTTTCTTTAAAAAGTGTATATTCTGAACTTAGCTTGTTTTTTTGATAGCTCAGGGTGTAAAAATCTTTTGGATGCTTTGGTTCCCATTCGGTTAAAAAATTGTGATTTCTTTTATAGTATTCTAAAACCTCGCCTGCATAGTTGGGTTTTAAAATTTTTAAATAAAGCCTTTCCGAATCATATCTTGTCTGTTTGAACATTTCTTGCTCCTTTATTTTTATGATTAATTTTATAATTACCCCGGCTAATAGTCAACTTATTTTGCTTTACTATATATTTTTTTTATGATAGTATATTACAGAATTTAGTCGCAGCTGAAGGGACGAAAAATGACAACTAAAAGCAATAAAACATTTTTAATATTCACATTATTTTATATATACTTTACAATGGCTCTTTTTGACAGTGCCAAAGGAAACTTCATACCATTTTACATTGAAGAATTTCAGATAAATAACACTGTAATAAGCTTAATACTTAGTTTAAGCACACTGGGAAACATAATAGGAAGCTTCCTTGGAGGTCAGTTCTGCGAAAAATACGGTCATAAAACAGTGTACATAATAGGTTCTGTTACTTCAACAATAGGTGTGTTAATTGCTCCTTTTACACAAAACATATTCATGCTTGGTCTTTTTTACTTCATATATGGTGTCGGCCGTCAATTTTTATGCATTGGAATTGATTCCATGATTCCAATACTATCCGTGGGTTTTGAATCAATATTGATGAATATTACCCATTTTATGTTTGGGTTAGGAAGCTTTGCCGGCCAAAATGCTTATGGGAAATTACTTTCCCAGGGAATATCCTGGAGAACAATTTATTTTTACATCGGCATATTTTTTGTTGCCACAGTTATATTAACTGCAATAATTAAGGTTCCCAACATACAGGTAACTAATGATAAATCACTTAATAAAAAGGATTTGTACAAAAATCCATTAATATATATGTTTGTAATTGCACTTACATTCGGACTGGTAGCAGAATCAGTGATTCAAACCTGGTTTATTAGCTACATGAGAGAATCTTACAGTCTCAGCCCTGCTGATGCCTCAACATATGCTTCAATATTTTTCCTGCTGTTTGCCATAGGAAGATTATTCGGAGGCTTTATAATCAATAAGACTGGCAGCTGCAAGGGACTGAAGATATTTTTATTCTTAGCTGCCCTGTGCTTAACAGCAGGTCTTCAACTTAAACAGGACGGACTAATGTTGGTAGCTGCATCCGGATTATTTATATCAATCATATTCCCTACAATGATGGTAATAATCAGCTCAGCTTTCAAACAGAATTCATCCTTTGCAATCGGTCTGATTGTTACAATCAGCGACATATTGTATGTTGTCCTGTTTAACATGACTGGTGCGCTAAACGACTTGCTGGGAACTTATGCAGCCTTTTATGCCGCACCGGCATCCGTAGCAGGCTGTTTGCTAATGATGATATTCATAAGCAAAAAAGTTAAGCTATAGCTCGGCATTGTTCAGCATTCTCATATATGCAGCCTTCTTTTTATTTCTGCGCTTAGTTCCTTTTGTTTAAATATCATTATGAATGATAGGGATATCACACTTGTTACTATACATATGAGGGAAGGATACAGTGCGGTAAGCCATCCCGTAAATACAAATATTATCTGCGCCAGTCCAAAACATCCGTCTATTACTATATATAGAATGTAATCCTCCACATAAAGATCTCTGATTTTTGATATTATGACCATTGATATCATGGCAAAAAAGCATACAAAGGGTATGACATAAGTGATAGACCACCCTCTCCAACCTGTGAGCAAGTCCCACAATACAACTATTACAGAAATAATTATTACCTGGTACACTATATTTTTAGGAAGATTATTTCTTTTGTTTATTGCAGATATCATGCTTATCCAAGCCGAACCTATTCCACCCAGAACAAACAGCGACCATGCCCCGGCTCTGGGCAGCATAACATTCAATGCTACTGAAACAGAGGAAATTATTACTGATATTAAAAGCATTACTTTTAAAAACCCTCCATGCTCAGTATATACAAATGAAATTTTAGGAAACACTTCCTCCTGTTTTTCTCCTGCAAGCATGCCCTGGCAAAGAGGGCAGCTCTTTCTGTTTCCAACCACTTCTACTTTACAATTAGTACAATACATACCACACCTTCTATTCTTCATGAACCACATTTGATTCTATTGTTACAGGAATACCTAAATCCGTAAGAGTCTTAAAGAATCTTCTTTGAACCTCGGTACTGACAAAAGCAGATGTAAAGCTTATTCTCAGCCTGTTTTCATAGGAGCATACACATGCCTGCAGCTTATTTGTACTGACAAATACATCAAAAGATGAAATAAAGGGCTTAACTTCATCAGGCATATTAACCACTCCAACATTTGACAGTGTGGATGTATAGCTTTTGTCAGCTATGCTATTGGCAATCCTGAGAGCTACATCTTTAATAAATAAAGGGACTGCACGAAGTACATAGTTGTGTTCCAATGATGAAAGCATATTTATCCTGTTTTCCAAATGCTCATGCCTGAGATTTTCTTTAAAGCTGTTTTTCAGGCTATCCACTACATCCTGCAATTCACTGCTTCCTGCAGAAAAATCATAGCCAACATTAATTACCCCAAAAAAGTTTCTTGCAGTCTGAGAATTATAATAATTTCTTAAATTAACAGGAATACTTAAAACAACTGGTCTCTTTTTTAGCCTTAAGGGTATTTCTTCATTAATTGCCATCATTAAAATCGATGCAAGAAAAACAGTCAGTGACGCCTTATATTCCCTGGCTTTTGCCAATGTGCAGTCAACCGGAAGAATTCCTTCTATCACACTGACCCTGTACTCCGGTACTTTCGGGCCCCTTAGTTTAAATGCCTTTATACCTTTTTTCTTAACGCCTGATTGTTTTCCGGAGTAGTATTTTTGAAAGCTATCATCCATTTTTTGCGTATTGGAAGCATCTATATCTAAAACAGGAACTCTGTCCTTAAATCTATATTCGTTCTTCATAATAACATAATGGAATATCAAAGTTTTAAAAAACTGCAGCGCTCCTGCACCGTCAGATAATGCATGGTAGACCTCAAAGCTTATCCTCTTTTTATAATACATAACCCTGAACAGTAAACCCTTATTATTTTTATTATATAAAGCCGCACATGGAGGAAGTTTTTCTTCAGTAACTTCCGCCTTAAAATGGCTTCCTTCAAAATAATACCAGAACAACCCGCTCTTTATGATGGATTTATATAAAGGGAATGATTCCACCGTCATATCCAAAGCATTTTGCAGTACATTTTTATCAACAGGCTCATACAGCTCACATGCAAATCTAAATACTTTCGTATCGCTATTTTTGCTGTTTGGAGGAAATATTTTTGCCGCATTATCCAGTCGGCTCCACTCTGATATCCTTTTATTTTTCAATTATTTCACCTCATAAGTATAAAGAAAACTGTTAATCATTTCATAGGACAGCTTAACCTGAGGAAATCTTGGCGGAAGGGTGAAAAATCCGTGCAGGGCGTCTTTAATTCTGTATATTTCTACGTTATTCCCGGATTCTCTCAATTTCCTGCCATAAAGTTCACCCTCGTCTCTCAGTGGGCAGAATTCTGCTGTAATAATCAGAGTATCCGGCTGATTCGTAAAATTCTCTGTCAAAAGTGGAGCAAAGTACGGACTAAGGGCATCTTCATCCTTATTCTTATATAAATCCATGTAATCACCAATCCTTTTTGACGTCAGCAAAAAATCCGTCCCATTATCGTGTACCGACCTAAAAGGTGATGTTTCACCGTAATCATTGTAGGTTGCAGGATAAATCAAAATTTGCCTTTTTATCCTGAATTCATTTCTGTCTCTTGCCAAAAGCGAAAGGGCTGCGGCTAAGTTACCTCCTGCGCTATCTCCTATTATGGTAACCTCACTATTGTTTATATTATTATTTGTAATAAATGCTTTTGCAACCTGGTAGCAATCCTCCAGCCCTGCCGGAAACGGATGCTCCGGAGCAAGCCTGTAGTCCACAGACACAACCTTATGTCCGGTCATCTTTGCCATATTAGCACACACCTTGCTGTAGCTGTCAATATTTCCGGTAACCCATCCTCCGCCATGAAAAAATAACAGTACGGGATAATTTCCTTCTTCTTCAGGGGAATATATTCTCACAGGAATAGTATGATTCTCAGACTCCATGAGGAAATCCCATGTATTAGAAAGCGGTTTTAAATAATGTCTGTGCGTTAAATTTACAAAATTTCTGTGAAGCAGCAAATTTTTCTTTATATCAATATCATTGTAGGATATAGCTCTCAGAGCAGCTCTTGCAACCTTATTTATTGTCATGATTTCCTCACTTCATTAATTTACACTAATTCACATTAAATATTCCCCTTGAAGTGAATTAGTATACTGTTGAGGACAAATATTTATCTCAACATATTAGAACAGTATTATACCATTATACATGGTAAATTTAAATGTGTCCATAAAATTTAAGGGTGAGATAGACCGCTTTTTGGTACTATTCGCCCTCATATTTCAGTAAGAAGTTTCTTCTGTAAGTAGCAGAGATTATTTAACTCTTTAGTGGAATTACCCACCTTTTTTGTTGACATTTGCTTTTTATCAGTTAAAATATTAGTAAGTAAATATAAGGAGGATAAATTATGCAAAAATACGTATGCGATGCATGTGGTTATGTATATGACCCGGCTGAAGGAGATCCGGACAATGGAATAGCTCCCGGTACTTCATTTGAAGATTTGCCGGAAGATTGGGTTTGCCCGCTTTGCGGAGTAGGAAAAGACCAGTTCTCACCTGAAGATTAATTTTACAAAAATGGCGATGTAATCATCGCCATTCTTATAGAATATAAATCTGCAACAATCCAGCATCAGATATCAAATAATCGTGCCTCCTCCGATTACTATGTCGCCGTCATAAAATACTGCAGCCTGACCGGGTGTAATGGCGCGCTGTTTATTTTTAAATTCTACGAGAATTTTATCATCATCAATAGGGTGAAGCCTTGCTTCTGTCTCTATCTGACTGTACCTGGTTTTAACCGTGGCATTCATGGGTGCCGTAAGCTTTTCAACCGCAATCATATTTATATCTCCTGCTTTTAGCCTGTCGGTATACAATTCTTCATCGCTTCCTAATGTAACAGTATTTGCTGCTTTATTTTTACTTATTACATATGCAGGCTTTCCCAAAGCTATACCCAGCCCCTTTCGCTGCCCCACTGTATAATGGATAATACCCTGGTGCTCACCTAATACCTTTCCCTCAGTGTCAACAAAGCTTCCTTTTTTTGATTTCACACCCATTTTATTTTCAAGAAACCCGGCATAATCTCCGTCCTGAACAAAGCAGATGTCCTGACTGTCAGGCTTTCTTGCATTGACAAGGTTCCTTTCTTCTGCAATTTTACGAACCTCGGTTTTATGCATGGCTCCCAGGGGAAGAAGAGTCCTGGACAGATCATGCTGACTGAGTACATATAAAACATAGCTTTGGTCTTTTGATATGTCTACTGCCTTTTTCAAAAGGTATCTTCCGCTTTGCTTGTCAAATTCTATTTGAGCATAGTGACCTGTTGCAATGTAATCTTTTTCCATCAATATTGCTCTTTGTATAAGCCTGCTGAATTTAATGTATCTGTTACAGTCTATACAAGGGTTTGGAGTGCTGCCTTCCTCATAGCTTTTTGCAAATTTCTTTATTACATCTTCCTTAAAGGCATCCCCAAAATTAAATACAAAGTGCTCGATACCCAATTTATAGCATACGCTTCTTGCATCCTCAACATCCTCTAAGGAGCAGCACGTCCTGGTTCTGCAGGAAGTAAGAACATCTTCGTTGCTAAATAATTTTAATGTAGCGCCACATATGTCATAGCCCTGGTCTCTAAGCAGTACTGCAGCAACGGAGCTGTCAACCCCACCGCTCATAGCAACCATAACCTTCTTCTTCATAAATTTCTCCTGTTCTAAAAAACAGGACATTGCTGTCCTGAAATTATTTATGTTTATTTTATTATACAGCCTGTGCAAAATGCTGTCAAATATTTTCGATTTTCGTGATTTTCACAGTTCTGAAAAGCTGAAAGGAAATCTTTTTATACGTACTTTGCCACATTAACTACCTCATGATTCAAGTCTACCGATATTTTATATGCCTGCACGATTATCTTTTTCCAACCTATCTATGCTTACCATATTTAGCTCGTATTTGTTTAATCTACACCTATTGCTGCGTCCAGTGCCTGAACCTTATTGCCGTAACAGATGACAGGATTCAAATCTATTTCTTTCACATCTTCATTTTCGTAAATATACTTAGCGGTATTAACAATTAAATCAGCCAGAGCATCTAAATTAACCGGCTCTCTGCCTCTTGCACCGTTCAGCATGGGAAATGCTTTTATTGAGTGTATCAATTTCAGTGCTTCAGCCTTGTCAAGAGGGGCCATTCTGAACTGTACATCTTTAAAAATTTCCACAAATATACCTCCGAGACCGAACATAATAACCGGGCCGAACTGTATGTCCCTGATTCCTCCGACGATTACTTCAACTCCCCGGGGTACCATTTTCGATACTAAAACACCTTCTATAACAGCATTCTTATCATAATTTTTACCGTTTTGTATTAATTCTTCAAAAGCCGCTGCCACTTCTTCCTTGTCGGATACATTTAATTTAATCCCGTTTGCTTCAGTCTTGTGTATAATTTGATCGGATACTATTTTCAAAACTAAAGGGTATCCGTATTTTTCCCCTATTTCTACAGCTTCATCCTTGGTTTTTGCCAATTCATATTCGCCAGTAGGAATATCGTAAGCTTTAATAAGGTTTTTTGATTTATATTCATTATAAAACTTTGCCATTACTTTCCCTCACTTCCACTCTCGGTTATATACTTGCTGTACTTAATCACATTTACCAACGCTCTTGCCGCTCTTTGAGGCATTTCAAACGTAGGTATACCGCTTTGTTCCATCATGATGTGGGCATCTTTCACCCAGTTTCCTGCCAGAAAGCAGGCAAATACAGGTTTGCCAAGCTCTTTTGCCAATTTCATTTTTAAATTTACATATTCGGCGATCTGAGTTGGAGTCAAAAATGTAGGCGGAACGCTTAACAAAAGTACCGCATCTACACCCTCGTCTTTCAATATTATTTCTAATGCTTCAGCATGCTAGGGTCCGTCTGCAGAAGCAGTCATATCAACATATCCATCCGGATGTGAAATCAACGCCATCGGTGGAAGTAATTCTCTTAATCTTCTTTCTGTTTCTTCAGAGAATTTTGCCATTTGAACTTCTTCGTGTAACCCTACTTCATCCATGGATATAACTCCCGGACCTCCGGCTTCCGTCAATATTGCAACTCTGTTGCCTTTTGGCAAATTAACCATTGAAAATGCTTTAGCTGTGTCAACCAGTTCTTCGACAGTATCGGCCCTGAGAACACCTGTTTGTTTAAACGCACCATCAAATATTTTGTCTGCTCCCGCAAGTGAGCCTGTATGGGACGCTGCAGCTACAGAACCTATTTCGCTTCTTCCTACTTTAAGCACAATCAAGGGCTTCTTTTGTGTAACTTCTTTTGCCGCTTCAAAAAATCCTCTTGCATCTGTCATTCCTTCCATATACATAGCAATCACTTTTGTAGATTCATCATCGCTGTAATATCTCAGGATATCTTCCGTTGACACATCACTCATGTTTCCAACATGTCCCCACTTGCTAAATCCCATTGGAACAGGCTGGTCACAGGCAAACATCAATATGGCACTTCCTATTGAGCCACTTTGCGAAATAACGCTCATGCCACCCAGTCTTTGTGTAACATTAGGAGCAAAGGTTGTGTCCAGATTATTGTCAGTATTCATTACACCTACGCAGTTTGGTCCAAATATACGGATTCCGGCTCGTGTGGCTATTTCAAGCATCTTCTTTTCCATTTGTATATTTTCTTCTATGCCGGTTTCGCTGAAGCCTGATGCCATAATGATTGCGGCTTTAACGTCTCCTCTTTTTTCAGCTTCTTCAAGTACACTTACAACTCCTTTGGCAGGAATTGAAATTTCAATCAATTCAACTTCGCCTTCTATTTCTGACAAAGAATCGTAAGTTTTTTTCCCAAAAATAGTATCTTCTTTAGGGTTAACAAAATATACTTCACCTTTAAATCCAAGACGCATCATGTTGTTTGCAACCTGGTATCCCGCCTTGCTGGGGTTGTTGGATGCTCCGATAATTGCTATACTTTTAGGATAATAAAAACTATTTAAAGACATTCTAATTCCTCCAGTTTTAATAATACTCTGTAACGCTGTTTTGCTTGTTCAATTATTTCATCAACCTGGCTGTCCGTAATTTTTGAAAATCTTCCCTGAAGCTTCATATAATCTTTTGCAAGATTCCAATCCTTAGGACGTTGATTCACATTTATTTTTCCGTTTTCTTTTTCCCACAAAAGCCATAATCCTGATTGAACCGCAAGCTTGGCAACCGAAATTGTCTTATCAGCCGGAAATTTCCATCCGGTATTGCAAGGGGCATGCACATGTATGAAGCTTGTTCCATCTGCCTTTGATGCCTTTTCAACTTTTCTTTTCAAATCTTTCATATTTGCAATCGAAGCTGTTGCCTGATATGCAAGCGGCTGATGAAGAAGCATGAAATCTATATTTTTGCTGCTTTCTTTTTTCCCTGTAGGTGTTGTCTTAGTCCATGCCCCCATTGTGGTAGCACTTGATCTTTGATTGCCTGTATTCATATAGGCTTCATTGTTGTAACATATAAATATGGCTTTGTGTCCTCGCTCTATTGCTCCGGACAATGACTGCAGCCCTATGTCAAATGTTCCTCCGTCGCCTGCAAATCCCATTACATTTACATTAGACTTACCTTGTATTTTAAGGGCTTCTGATACACCTGACGCATATGCCGGCAATGACATCAGCATAGTTTGTATTGACGGAATTCCCCATCCTGTCTCATCACCGCTTCCAGTCAATATGGCCGCACAACTTGGAGGAGTCATAGTCACAGTATCAGAACCCAACGTGTTCACCACAGCCCTTGCAATCAGTTCCATCGGACATCCTTCACAGGTTGTCATGCCTTTGCTAAGCAAATCAACTTTACTCAATTACTTCACCTTCCTTTTTCAAATCAATCCATATAGGATTTTCACAGGGAATACTGTTTTTTACCAATTCATCTGTTCTGTCAAATATATTTTCAATTGTTTGTTCCCAAATATCGCGTCCTCCTAAGCCTGCCACATAGCTGTAGGTATTGGCATTATTTTCACTTATTTTTAGGCAGGCAAGTATTTCTTCATACAGAGGTCCGAAAGTTCCTATGGAAGCAACCCTGTCAATTACAGCCACATTTTTTACATTCTTAAGTGCTTTCGCAACACGTTTCTTAGGGAATGGTCTGAAACTTACAATTCTTAAAAGTCCGACCTTTCTGCCCTCTTTGCGAAGAGATTCAACCACATGTTTTGCAGTACCTGCCATGGATCCCATACATATAATCACAGTTTCTGCATCTTCCACAAATTCTGTTTCTATAACCGAATATTTTCTTCCGAAAATTTCATTATATTTTTTAAAGTTTTCTTCAAGTACTTCTTCAGCATTTTCCATACCTAATTTTTGCTGGTACTTAAGTTCTGTAAATATAGCGGGTGATGAAAGGTTATTTAACGCATATGGATTTTCAGGATCCAGTGTAAAATTGTTTGGCTTAAATTCATCTATGAATAAATCTGCCTCTTCCTGCGTGGGAACATTAACCGGTTCTGTCAAATGAGATAGAAAGAAACCGTCAATAGATATCATAGTAGGAACAAGGACCTTTTCATTTTCACTGGTTTTATAGGCATTCAACACAAAGTCAAGAGCTTCTTGGGGATTTTTCGCAAATAGCTGTATCCACCCCTGGTCTCTTTGACTCATAATGTCAGAATGGTCGCACCATAAACTGCACGGAGCAGGCAACGCTCTGTTAACAACGGCCATAACCACAGGCAGACGCTGACCCGAAGTAACCCCCGTAATCTCATGCATAAGGGCAAGACCATGTGAAGCACTGGCCGTAAATGTCCTTACGCCGGTTGATGAAGCACCTACAACGGCACTTAATGCAGAGTGCTCTGATTCTACATTTATATATGTGGCCTTATACATCCCTTTATCAATCAGCGATGAAATAGTTTCAACAATCGGTGTCTGCGGTGTAATAGGGTATGCAGCCACAAGTTGAACCTTGGAACGCATAACACCGTAGGCA
>DHUT01000052.1:59984-60179 GCA_002409285.1 Firmicutes bacterium UBA5227
CATCCTTAAATTTTGATTCTTCAACCATCACTATGGCTTTTTTAGGACACTCATTGGCACATATGCCACATCCTTTACAATAATCATAGTCAAAATTAATAACTTCTGTCAGTTCCACAACACCACAAGGGCAATCTTCAACACAAATACCGCATCTCACACATTTTTCATTGGTGATTACCGGTCTTTTGTCCC
>DHUT01000034.1 GCA_002409285.1 Firmicutes bacterium UBA5227
TTTGGAGGGTGCAACAGCCATTGCACAAAATTCAGATTTTACTATAGTGGGTAGTGTTTTACATGCAACGCATAATGGCGAAACTGCTATTGCAGTAACCTCTAACCTGACAATCGGCGGAACAGTTACCCACGTAACAAACGAGGGTATAGTTGCTATAAACGGCACTTCTGATTTAACTGTTGTCGGTTCTGTTGCTCATGTTACAAACTTGGGCGAAATCGCAATTAACGTTACTTCTGATTTGACTCTTGCCGGAAGCATTTTACATGCGGTAATCGAAGGGGAAACTACTCCGACTATTACTTCCGCATTGACTGTTGACGGAAGCGTTTTACATCAAACCATCGAAGGTGCTATTGATATTGTTGTAACATCTGAGTTATTGGCTGTTGCAGATAAAACAGGCTCACACGAAGGTATTGCAAATATTCAAGTTAGCTCTACTCTCGAAGTAGCTGGCTCTGTATCTCATAAGACTATAGAAGGTGCGGTGGTAATTGGCGTAACCTCTGAACTGATAGCAAACGGGCATGTTGCTGGTACTCAAGAAGGTACTGTAACTATAAACGTTACTTCCTCTCTTGAAGTTATCGGAACTGTTGCTCACGTTACTAATGAGGGTGCTACTACAATTAATACAACCTCCGAACTGCTTATAAGCGGAACTGTTTCTCATCAAACCATTGAAGGTGCTACTGCGGTTGATACGACTTCAACTTTAGTCGCTGTTGATACGGTACTACACCAAACTTTGGAAGGGGCAGTTGCAATTTCTGTAACTTCCCAATTATTGACAGAAGATACAGTTACACATGCAATTTTGGAAGGTATAAATGATATTACTATTCAATCCAGTTTGGATTTGGTTGGCGGTATCATACATACTACTCATGACGGTTTAGTGGCAATTAATGTTACATCAGAATTATTGGCAGAATCTTGGAAAGCGGGAACGCAAGAAGGTGCTTCGACTGTTTCAGGAACTTCTACATTAGAAGTTGTTGCGACTGTCTTACACCCCATCCACGAAGGTGCTACAACAATTGATGTTACTTCTAATCTGTTGGCTTTCCCAGAAGTGGGAGGTTTACTAGAGGGTGTTGCTGGCGTTGACCAAACTTCTGCGCTAACAATATCCGCTACGGTTACTCACTCTGTATATGAAGGAACTAGTGAAGTAAATGCTTCCTCTGAAATAAATATAACAGGCGAAGTGCTTCATCCTGTTTATACAGGCGAAAGTAGTATATTAGCCACATCTGAAATATCGGTTGTTGGAACAATTGACCATTTAATTAATGAGGCATTAGCTGAATTAGGTATTGCGTCAGAACTAGGAATTACAGCAGAAGTAGTCCGTGCGATTATTGATGCCATAGCAACCCCTGATATAAATGGGGAGCTTTCTCTTGAAGGCGAAATTCTACATGCAATATTAGAAGGTGAAACTTCCATATCGTTATCTAGCCAATTATTTGCACAGGCGTTTTTAGGAACGTTAAATGAGGGCGAAGTAAGCATAGAAGCTATTTCCCAATTAATTATAAATGGTGTAATTATAAGGCTACTTAAATGCAATATATACACGGTTGAAAAAGATGATAGGTCTTATGTTGTAGGAGCTGATAATAGAATTTGTGCAATAGACAAAGATAATAGAATCCATGTTGTTACATGCTCAAATACATGATATAGTGTAGAGAAAGAAAATAATATTTATGAGGTAGTGTGCAAATGATAAATGATAATATTAATAAAATAAAAGACCCGCATGGAATTCTTGTATACGCATTCTATTGGGAAAAATACTTACCAGAAAATGCGGTAATTGATGAACATTGGCTTACGGTAAACGATGGTATTGAGGAAGATGGTGGAATTACCATTAGTAACGATTACCATACCGATACCGAAGTCTTTTTCCTTGCTTCTGGCGGAATTTTAGGTAAGGAATATGATGTAACATGCAAGATAAGATATGGTATAGAAGTGGATGACCGCACTATGAAAATTATTATCAATAATAGATAATATGTGTTAAAAAAAGAATACCCCCAATTTCGGGGGTATTTTTTTATGCATTGAAACTATTTTATTTAGGCTCTTCCTAATTAATTTTTTATAAAATATCAAATAAAATCATAGTTTTATTTAATAGAGTGGTTCGCCATCTTCTACATGGAGATATTTGCCAAGAAGTTCTTTTACACACTCTTGACAAAAATTTCCAGCAACTCTTACGCCATCTCCAAATATTGAGCTATATCCTCCGATAAAGTTTATATTCAAAAATTCTTGTACTTCAAAAATGTCTACATCACTAACACTGCATGAGTATGTTTTGCCACAGCAGTCACAAGTAATTTCATCCTTAACAAGCACCTCTTTGGTTTCCGCTCTATATGTTATCATTATTTATCCTTCTAAAATTTTTCTTTCAATAAAATGATATCCTCATTTTTTACTGTTTTACTATCGCTTATACTCCGGTGCTTCCAAATCCACCCTCTCCACGAGTCGTTTCATCCAAAGATTCAACTTTCACATATGGGGATAACATGACGGGTACAGTAAGCAATTGGGCAATTCTGTCGCCTTTATTTACAAAAAATGTAACACCGGAGTGATTATATAGCACAACCCTTACCTCTCCTCTATATGTAGAGTCTATACAACCTGCCCCTACTTCAATGCCATGGTTTGCTGATAAACCGCTTCTTGACCATAGCAACCCAACATATCCACTTGGAATAGCGACACGTATTCCTGTAGAAACTACGTCTCGCGTTCCAGGCTCTATCATCACGTCTTCGCTAGCACAGATATCTAAACCGGCGTCGTAGTCATTCTTCTTTGTTAATTTGTATTCCTCTGTTGTGTATATACCTTGCATAGAATTTATTTATCCTCTCTAATTATATTACGTATTTCTGGAAGAACATGCTTCCATGTGTAATTGCCTTTTATTAAATATATAGTGTTATAACTAACTCCGTACTCCAAAGCTAAATCTTTTACTTTTTTACCATCTAATAGCAAATATATTATTTTTGCAACTTGGGTATCTGTTAGAGTAGCTTTTCCATGCCTCTCTCCTTTATGGCAAAGTTTTTGTTTAGCAAGAGCCTCTGAAGACAGTTTCCTACCAACTAGTGATAGCGAGATGTTTCTTTTTTCATCATCTGTTCTTGGAATGCCTATATTCCAAGGTATTTTGCCAATATTTGCCTCACTAATTTTTCTTTTAGTTTCCTCGTTTTTCGGCTTTCCTTTATTTCCCGTGCTTATTTTTATTCTCTCTTCATCAGTGTGCTTTCTTCCCCACCAAGTTGATAGCTTTCCTGTTTTACCGTATTGCGGATTATTTGCGCCACCGTATCTTCCTTTCAGTGATTCTGAAATTCTCATTTTTGTCTCTAAGCTAGGAACCCATCCTGTTGTAGAGCCACCTCCAATGGTCATATTATAACCGTTAGACTCTTCGGCATTTATATAAGAATTAAAAAACGATATCCAGTATTGCTCCTTTTCATTTAAATCTTCTATTGAAACGGCATTATCAATAACTTCCCATGTTATAGATTCACTGCCATATTTATCCATGGCACGACAAAAAGCAGCATTCTTTCTTTTTTTATCATTAATGTGAGAACTCTTCCTAATATTTAAATCATTTACTGTTTGTCCTATATAGCACTTACCATTCGGAAATGTGGCTTTATATATTATTCCAAAAACACTTTTTTCTTCCATTTATACACCTCCACGTGTATTGTAATTAGAGTGTAAAAAGAGTGGTGGAGCACCCTTCTCACACTCTAATATAGATTGTATCACACTTTTGCTATTTTGTCAAGGGTTAAAGTATACCAATTTTAAAAGTGGTTAGTCGTAATATGTTGATGTAGCAGCTGTAAGGCTTTCTTTTGTACAGAAAATGCATCTTTTACTACCGTTTATTTCAACCATATCTTTTCCGCACATCGGGCATAAATCTTTTTTTATATTTCGAGGCGATAAGACCTCAATTTTTCGACTTCCGTTACGGTATACTGCTAGCCCCTTACACCCTTTTTGCCACGCAAGCATAACTGCGTTTGCGATGCTTTCCCTCTTTGCGTTATTTGGGAAATTAATTGTCTTCGAAACACCAGACTGGATATGTCTTTGTGTCGCGGCAAGCGTCTCAATATGTTCTTCCCAAGTAACTTCCTGCGCCCCGTTAGAGGAAACAGCACAGCGAAAATAAGGTTTTTCAGCCAAATCATTCTCAAAAGTATACGTTCCAGTCTTATCGTTACGTACAGTAATTTCACTAAAAATAGGTTCAATACCACTAGAGCATCCAGCGATTAAACTAATTGTGTTGTGCGATACGACGCTGTTTGCGATATAGCAATTATTTTCAAGAACCTCAATATCAAAAGTATTTGCTTTTGAATTTTCTACATCTAAAACCGTATCAACCGTGCAGTTATTTAAATTTAATTTATCTAACTGGTTTCTTATTTCTTTGGTTTCAATAATTCTTTTTGTAGAGATTGAGTAAACTCTATACATTGTACCCCCAAGCCCAGATACCCGTTTTTGTATTCTTGCGTCTTTTCCTAATGCTCTCGAAATAACAACCCATTGCTGGGCAAACACTTTGCTGGCTGTATCTATATATCTAACGCTTCCGCTGTGGCTACCGTCTGCAAAATAAAACCCATCCATAAACGCCAATAGATTCTCTTTGCTGAATTGCCTAATCGCTTTTGTAAATATAATATTTTTTGCTTTATTTTTTACAAAATCGTTTTCTTTTAACCATCTTAAAAGTTTAGATGAGTTGAAACATACAGAAACGCATTTTTCTCTTTTATCGAAATAAATGGTCGGACTTATTCCGAACAGCTTTTTTCCTAAATCAGATACATAAAGATAATCTTCTTCAGTAGAATTAAAATGTAATCTTATACCCTTTTTATGAAAAGAGCCGTCTCCAAATAAAATACCTAAAAATTCAGCCAGTTCTTTTGTAACTGTTTTTGGATAAAAAATTTCGTTTTCATTAAAATGACCATCATTAAAACTTGATTTAAGGATGGGGTTATTTGTATTAGTATATGTTCCTAAGGGAATAACTAGGATATCCCCTACCCCCAGCTTATCCGCTTCTTTCCATATATATTTCCCATCTTCCAAAACTCGGTATTGATGATTATATGTTGATTCTAATTCTATTCCACTACTCAGCTTAATTACTTTTGTATTCTGGAGGTTGTTTACAAAGAAATTACCAGATTCTTGATAAGCGTTTTCTTGTGCAACATTTATTTTTATCTTTTGCCATCTTTCTCCGTTTATGTCTCCTAGTTCTTGTAATTCTAAGATACCTTTATCTGTAACGACAAGAGTATCCTTTTTTTGGCAACCGGTCGGTGCAACGGTATTAGTAGTTATATTGCGGCGTGGTTCAGGAAGTTTCTGGCACTGCAAAGGAACACCGTATTCTTTTCCCATTATTTCAGATTCATCAATAGAAATTTTCTCCATAAAGGCAAGAATCTTTTCAAGTAGGTCAATTGCTTCCCGTGAGCCATATGCAATTTCTTTCATTAAAAGCATATCTGCATATCCCATAATCAAAGTTGTTACTAGCATTTGCTAGGCTAAGATATTTCTACTTAGCTCTCGTATTCGCATACGAAGTTCGGACTATACCTTCAAACAAATCGACAAAATCGTTTTCTATGCCAAATGTTTTTTTATGGCACGAAATACACAAGGTTATTAAATTGCAATCGTCTAATCTTTTTTCCCAGTAAACAGAGAGAGGATGGATATGGTGAACGTTTAAAGAATTTTTAGTTTTTAACGGAGTGAACCCGCATTTTTGACAGGTAAAATTGTCTCGAGTCATAACTTCCATTCTTTTTTCTACCCATTCACCAGAAGCGTAAAATACGGCTTGCGTTGAAGATTTTCCGCCTTTCCAAGCGGGAGAATTCTTCCCTGTTTTTCCATACATTGGGTTATTTTTTCCTTTAGATACACCCGACTGTATTCTTTTAGCAGATATTTTCTTTCTTGTTGCAACACCGTGTGTTTTCCCATAAAAAGAATTATTTTTACCGCGCAAGCTTCTTTTTATATAACCTATGTGCTTCTTTATAAGTCTTTCAAATAAACTTCTAGAGCCTTTATAACCAAGCCCGTTAAAATATTGTGATATTTGCACATAAGACATCTCTCTGTTTTCTCTTAAATCTACTAGCAAATCTAGTAAATTTGGAAAATCATTAAATAACCTTGTTACTTCTTGTTTCATTGTTTCCTCCACATCTAGTCTCTGAGGGTTCTCTATTATAGATTATACCATACTATATAGTATTTGCCAAGGTATAAGTAAGAGCCTTCCCTGCTGATTGGCTGCAATTTTTCATTCTTACTAAGACAATTTAGTAGAAAAATATACACAGTGTTTCCAGCATTTGGTGGAGTTTATACTCAGCATTATAGTTTACCGAGTCCAACAGCCCGATTTTCCTTTGCCCATCGGTCAATATCTTCTGTCGGGAAAACTCCGCGGTCAATAACCGAATCTAAGAATCTCATCCCTAGCCGGATAGTTACTTCAAACTTATCCCAATCAAAATTCTTTTCCTCGTCTAAAAATTTAGATAAATCAATAGAACCAAGATTACAAGAGCCATTGAAAGGCAAAGGTTGTTCGCTACAAGGATTACTACTGATTAATTCTTGCCCTGTATATTTGTATGGTGAATCATTAATTGTATCATAGAATAATATCCCAGGCTCTCCATTTTTCCACATGCCTTCAACAATCATTTCAAAAATATCTCTTGCGCGATATTCATTATATTTTCTAACAGTTGTGCTTCCATCAGGGTTAGTAAACTTAAATCTCGTCCAATACTTTTCATCTGCTATGACTGCCCGCATAAAGGCATCGTCTACAGTAACAGATATATTGGCGTTTTCAATTCTCCCTTCTTCCGTCTTGGCATTTATAAATTTAATAATATCTGGATGATACACCGATTCTGTCATCATCAAAGCCATGCTTCTAAAGCCAGATTGTGTCATTGCTTCCATATCGTGTGAAATCGTATCAGCAAATTTGATACCTCCACCAGCATATCCGTGACTACTGCCGTGCACAAAAGAACCCTCTGGGCGAATTTTACTTAAACTAAATCCACAGCCACCACCCTTTCTGGCGATTAGCGCTATATCTAATTTTGTTTTATAGATGCCCTCAATTGTGTCCGGAAAATCAACTACAAAGCACGCCGCTAAGCCACCATCAGGTTTA
This sequence comes from Firmicutes bacterium UBA5227, assembly GCA_002409285.1. GTDB lineage: Bacteria > Bacillota > Clostridia > Tissierellales > Sedimentibacteraceae > Sedimentibacter. Next base: position 7,325 of record DHUT01000034.1, read on the forward strand.
CCTGAATTCACTAAGCATGGTGAATTTGGAATAAAATATGTGTTTATTATCATCTGCCTAGTAATTTCTTTTCTATCTTGTGGCGCATCTGGAATAACCCATTCAACAACCCTATTGGCAATATCTTCCCAAGAGTTTTCTCCTGTGTGATAATACCGTTTCTTCAAAATATTTTGAGCAACCTTTGAAATTGCCCTTTTCTTTGGGAACATTGTCTCGGCACTATCCATCTATTTCTTCTCCTGTTCATTGTAGAGGCAAATTCCTATAAGAGCATAACTTGCCAAATCCATTAATGTATCTGTAATTTTTTCGCCAACCATGTCCAACTTTGGATTTCTTGATAAATTTGCAACTCTAGTAAATTTATCTGAAAGTCTAACCATACACCCTTCAAACGGGGTAACGCCAAACAATTCTGATTTTCTAAAATTAGACCAAGAATCTGCACTTTCACCAGAATATCCTGCATTCTTTTGTTCGTGCATTTGCTTCATTTCATCCAATAGCTTTAAATACTCTTTACTAACCATTATCCTCCTTATTATTTGTCCATATTTTATATAATTCTATAATATTATTCCAATTATTTGCCCTATTGCCAGACCACTTTAGCCCAAGATTCCAAGGTGCATTGAATAATATTTTATTTTTTGCATTTGTAGACCTGACATTTGTAAGATTATCATCAATCATATAGTCACCAATAATCAATGATTTATCAAATGTTTCTATATAGTTTTCTTTTGTTGGTTGAAAATCATTATCTTCTAGCCATATAAATTTTCTACCAGCGACAGATAGAAATGCTGCGGTAACAAACACAACCCTAATACCCTCACTGCGAATAAAATTTATCCCGTCTAACGCCCCTTCTAATGGGGTAACAATATCATAAATAGATGGGCTAGTCATTATGTCATATATTTTGTTACCACACTCTGGTTTAACAAATTTTGTAATATCCCACTCTGTAATATCAGAGGTATTTAAATTGTCATCATATATTTTGTTATAGATAGATAGTGTTGGGCTAACAAGAGAGCCCAACACATCATCAACATCACATAACAAAATTTTATCTTTATTGTTCATTTACATAATTTTATATATTCTTCCAAGCTCTAAGCTGGAAAAATAAATTTCAATCCCGTTGTGATTAACAAACAGCTTATCATCTTCTTGCCTAATAACTTCAAATTTAGTTCCAGATGGAATGTCACCAAGTTTACTTAGTGTAACAATTTGAATAGGCTGTTTATCTTTTGGCTTATCCTTAGCTAGTTTTTTTGGTTTTTTTACTTGTTCCACTATTTCTGTGGCAATGGGCTCTTCTAATATCAACGTTTCCTCAGCTTTAATTTCTGGAACCTCAACTTTTATTTTGATTTCTTCTTTCATTGGTTCTTGTTCATTATATTCTTCCATAATTTCTCCTTATTATATTATTTAATATGATTATACTATACTATATTTGATTTGTCAAGAGCGAGTTGGTACATAATCAAAATTTGCTTCAAATAATTTCCGGCTAGCAACATAGTCACAAAAATGTATCAGCTTCTGATAGCTTGTTGCTGGCACTGGGGCAAATTCTTGAAATGTTTTTTTAGATATATTCCACTGTCCCATATGTGTTTCTATACATGAATATATTAGTTCCAATTGTTCACTTGGAAGTAGTGTATTTATTTCTTCATTATTTTTTAACTGTTCTATTGCAATTACTGGGTGTTCGTCTAGCGTATATTTGCTGTGTGATATACCAGACTTCCATCCATCATGTAGCATCAAGGCTACAACCAAAAGGTCGCGGTCATCATCAGATATTCTTTCATACCAAGCCAATCTAAAACATTCTACTAAAAACCTAACGGCTACTTTAGTGTGTCTCACTAAGCCACCATCACCCAAAGCATAATCTGGATGATATTTACCAGTACTAGAAGCTGGGATATAAAAGAAATAATTTGGTAGCGAATTAATGGCTCCTATTGCATAATTCTTTATGCTGGTACTTTTTATAAGCCCAATTTCTTCTTTAAATATCTCAAGTCTTTCTTCTGGCGTAAATATTTCTTTTGTACTCATATTATTTTTTCTTTGTTCCTTTCACAATGTCATTAAAATTATCGGGTGGAATTATATCATATTTATATGCCCACCAGTCAAAATCTTCTAAATCATCCTCATACTTTCCGTCTCCAACATATTTCCTTCTCGGTTCTTTTATAAAATATAAAAGCCTTCCATCACTTCTCTTGGAGAGATTTAATTTGATAACCTCACCGCCATAGAATACATTCTCGTCAAAGACTTTCTTTCTGATTTTTATTGAATTTATTTTTCCGTTTGCAAGGCAATATACTGTTGCCCTTGGTGCATATTGCAAATCAACAGCCATTACATATAAATAATCTTTTGGGATATCGTATTGTGCCTGTATATTTCCCAGAATGTCACTTTCCAATGACAATTGAACTGATAAATCGAAGTTCTCGTCTTGGAGTGAGTCCCAATATTCCTTTAACGCTACGATTCTTTTTCCCTTAGTTTTATCTGTATGCTTGCTAGAATATCTATTTTTACCTTCGGTAAACTCCTTATAAAATTTATATAACTTCTTATTGCCTCCAAAATTATCAAAATATTGAATATATATTAGTTTTTCAAAGTGCGAATATAAAATCCCATTGTTTTCTGCATATATAAGCAAATCAAAGAAGCTATCAAATTTCAATTGCGACAGGTCGTACATATCTTCTCCGACCTTTTTGCCAAAGCTTTTTATGCTCTTAAGGCTTGAAGTAATAGCCCAATTATCTTTGTCTAAAACAATGTTTCTATTATCCTGTCCAAATCTATATGGTGGAAAGGAAATTTTATATGCGTGCTTTGCTTCTTCTTTTGCTTTTGCTAGTCTATCCTTATCTCCATCCTCTTCACAAATCGTTAGGAGTGTTTCATAAAACTCTAGTGGATAATGAGATTTTAAATATGCTCCATATAAACTATCACCAGCAACCGAATATGCATGGCTACTGTTGAACGAATAATGTGCACTATCCTCAATAACTTGCCAAGTATTTTGTGCTACTTTTGCGCTTGCTATTTCGTCTAGACTTTCCTTCTTCATTAGCCTATTTTTCATTCCGTCAATAAATCTATCTTTATATTTGTAGACTTTTTCAGCCCTTTTCTTGGCAATGTTCTTGATAATTTCGTATGTTTCTGCAATTCTAATTCCAGAATAGGCTAAGACCTGCATAGCATTTTCCTGATAGAGCATATATGAATATGGGAATTGCTCTGTTTGAATTAATTCGTCAAGGGTTTTGATACCATATTCAAATGGTTCCCTAGATTCAAATCTACTATAATATGACTTGAACCCAGGACGGATTGCTGCAATAAAAGCCGATAATTCAGATATATTTTTTGGGGCATATTTAGCTACTCTTCCCCGAGTAGCATCTTGTTCAAGCTGGTTTATGCCCATAGTCCAGCCGTTCTTATATACCTCCCAAACCTTGTTATTGCCATCGCACAATTTGATTAGCTCTGGCAATGAGTGTGGTTTAATACCTATCCTTTTATAAATTCTATATATTAGCTCAACCACTGAAACTTTTAACAAATCGTTCTTTAGAAAGCTATATTTTTCAGCCCAAGAGCCATCCATCACGGTACAAATATTTTCTTTAAGCTTGATTAAACCAATTTCTTCACTAATTGGCTCATCATAAATCAAATAACCGCAAGGTGCGATTTTTGCATCACTGATAATTCCCTTATATATTTGGCTTTCTTTATAGAGTTCAATAAACTTTGGATTAATATAGTCTAAAACATCTATTTCTTCTCTTTCTTCTTCTGTTTCTGCGTGCTTAAGAGCCATTTCATATCTATCAATATCCTTGGATATATCATTTGCCATGTCAAAATCAATGCCCTTTGCTCTGGCATAGATTTTCCAAGATGCCTTTGGTCTTGCCGTACCATAAGCAATCATAGGGTATGAATTATCATTTCCAAGAATGTCCTTTTGTGCCTGAGCAAAGATTTCTGGATTTCCGAGATTGAAATCAATATCAGGTAAAGTTCCAGCCTCAAGAATACGTTCTTTAGTAATAAACCTTTCTGGAAAAAGTTTCACCTCTGCCGAAATTCTATCAATAGTAGTAAAACCCAATAGCTTAGAAATGTAATAACTCGGAGCACTACCACGTGAAGTTAGTGTAATGTGACCACCGTCTGCTATCCCCTTTTTAATAATCTCATAATCTAATAGGAAATAGTCTGCCATTCCTGTTTCAATAACCGTATCGACCTCAGTCTTTATCTCTTTTTCATATTTATTCCACTTAGTCCTTAGAACATTCTCTTTTTCTATCTGCCATTTCTCGTTGACTAAATCAATAAAGATTTGATTCTTTTCTTCCTGTTGTTTTTCAGGATATAAAGTAGGAAGTTTAATATCCTTGTTAAAAATCCTACTTTGATATTCTTCAACTTGCTCAAAAACCATCGTATTATCTAGCGCCTCTTTTATTTGGGCATCTGTCAACGCTCCTTGCTTTTGAAACCTTATGAATGCTTCTTCATAGGACGGAAAATCCATATTCCAGCCAACTTCATCTTCATATTCAATGTTTCGAGACGCAAGGAAGTCGTCTCTTTCTTGTGCTTGTTGCGAATAAATATAATGACTATCCATACCTGCTATTATATTTATCCCATACCTATTGCTAAGGTTTATAATTCGTTTATTTAATTCAGCTTGACGCTTTATATCATGATTTTGCACTTCTAAGAAAAAATTATTTCCAAAGTGGCTATAAATATCAAGAAAAATTCTTTCATAATCATCATACTTCCAAAGTCCTGCGATGCAAGCACTAGTTACCCAAACAGAATTTTTGTCAAGTGTAAATAGTAATTCTAAATCTATTCTAGGCTTATAGTAGAAGCCATCAATGCTGGCTTGCGATAAGATTCTATTAATTCCTTTTCTTCCAAGTTCGTTTTTAGCAAGCAATACTATATGTGAGTTAGTAGCATCTTTTTTATCATCGACCACTATGGTTCTATCTTTGACTATGTAAGCCTCTGTTCCAAATAAAAACTTTAGCCCATTTTCTTTTGCCAGTTCATATGTTTCAATATAGTTGCCCTGATAACCGTGTTCCAATCCGCTTAATACTGTTTGCCCTAACTCAACTACCCTTTTTGCGTAATCAAACGGAGTTACAGCCGAATCTGGCGTAATTATATTGCTATAGTGTGTATGTTTATGATAGTTTACATAGTTTTCCATTTTTATCTCCAAGTGTTACTAAAAATTATTAAAATACTTACAAGAATTTCTAACCGAGCAAATAAAAGCGCAGAAAAACTTATTTTTTTCAATGTCCAAGGGACGCCAGTCTTTCTCTTTTTGTATATTCTCAACAGTTTCAATAAACCACATCGTTGTATTAAGAATATCCATATAGTCAACTTGTTCTTCGTAAATAAAGTTATCTCTAATGAACCAAATTCTTACCTCATTTATTTCTATTTTAGTTTTTAGCCAAAAAGCATAACAATATAATTTCATTTGCCTCATATAGTCAGAAATCTGTTTCTCCAATTGTTTTTTTGTTGTTTTCATCTTGGCAGTTTTATAATCAAATAGTATATATTTGCCAGTTTTTATATCCTTTAAAACTAGGTCTGGTCTTGCTATTGCCATTATATCGGTTGTCATGTCAAAGTCAATGCTATCTTCGATAGAAATAATCTCATAGTTATTTCTATCGAAATCAAACATAGTAAAAAAATCTAATCCAGATTGGTAATATGAGTGTCCTAAATCAACATAGTTATTTGGTGGATATGGTTCTGTTACAAATTCATCATATTTTTTCTTATAATAATCTGCTAAATCCCAAATGTCTATTTCTTTTGCAAAATACTTTTCTAAAACGTGATGAATTAATAGCCCGAATTGTCCGAAAGCATTTTCTACTTTGTTCTCCACATCTATGTATGTTAATTTATATGACTGTGGGCAGTTTTCAAACGTAGTAACACCGCTATAACTAAACCTTATATTATCTGTTATAAATCCAAAGTCAGACATATCAATCCATAAAGAAGTCTTTTTCTTCTTCTTTACTTTCCCTTCTCTTATATTTTGTCATATCTTTATTCCACTTATATCTTTTTGTTCTTTCACTTTCACTTGAATAGAACCTATAGTCGCTATAATTGAAATTCAACATAGCAGTTCCCTGTCTTCCAGTATATCTATTTTTCAATACCTCAACAGCCACATCATATGGGATTGGTTCAGAATCTTTCTTATATCCGCCTCTTCCATCTGGTATACCATCTTTTTCTTTTTGTGTAAACCGCCTAGCAGATACAACATATTGTGCCATATTGGTTAAGTCTCCAGAACCACTAACATCATCTGCTATTAAGTCCGATTGGTTTACACTTACCTTTCTTGGATGAATAACCAAAACAATTAGGATATTGTATGTTTGGGCAATTTTTACAATGTTTACAATAAACTCTTTTTGCTTCTGTAAGGTGCTTGTTAAATCGCCATCACTATCTAAATCCATCATCATTAGGTTATCTAAAATCCATATTCTAGACCCATATTTTCTCGTTACGTTGATGCCACTATCTAAAATATCTTTAGCTTTATTGCTGTTATTATCATAAATCCAAACTCGTCCGTTATACCAATCTGAAATTTCTTTCCTGGCATTGGCATCAATAATTTTTATAAAACCAGTTTTATCTTCTTTAACCTTTTCTTCACCAGCTAGATTTAGGTCAATCCAGCTTCTCAATACTCTCGGGTCTAATTCACCAGAATAATAGAAAATATCATATCCTTGATTTAGTCCTTCGCTTGCAAATATTTGGTTGGCTAAAGACGATTTTCCGCTACCCCTTTTTCCAGTTAGGACAACAACACTACCCATAAGAAATTTATAAACAATGTCATCTAGGGGCTGTAGGTGTGTATATAGCCCATCTGCTTCCTCAAGATTGAATTCGCTAACATCAGATAGGTTCACTACACCTGTTACAGGTATTTCTTGGGCATCATCTAATAGACTAATAATTTTATCTTTGCCAAAGAAATATAAAACCTCATTGGCGTCCTTGCATTTTACAGTTTTCCCATCTTCTGTAACTAGAACTGGTGGCAAATCAACGTATAATGTGCGCCAAGTGCCAAGGCGACTTGCAACTTCTTTTCTAGACTTTACTCCAGCAATATCATTGTCAAACCACAGTATAATTTTATCAAATTGTTCAAGCCAGCTCCAGCACTCTTCAATCCATTTTTTATTTTCGGTTCCACCAGGAACAGATACTACATTATTATATCCAGCCTCAAAAATAGATAGAGTATCAATCTGACCCTCTGTAATTACAAGACTATGCGTTGGGTCAATTTTATTCATTCCAAAAAGAATTGGCTTATTATCATAATTTGGTAAGAACCATTCTTTTGATTCTTTTGCGCTTGGCTTATATGGGTGTCTAAGCTTTACAGTCTCCAAAACATCGTTTTCATTATAAAAGTTCCAAGCAACTTTTCCATCGTACTGCTTCACATCAAAGTAATCTAATGTTTCTGGGGATATTTTTCTCTTAGAAAAATAATTCTCTACAATTAGGCGATTATCATCTGGCGCATACTGTGGGTATTTATACTCTTTTCCTTTTACTCCGCGCTCACCAAACTTATAATCAACCCCAACCTGTTCAAACAATCTTTGTACTGATTCTAGATAGGTTAGATTATTAAAAACCATATAGTGGTCTAAAATACCATATACCTTACCGCAACCAAAACATTTAAAAAAATTGCCCTTATCGTTCCATATAAGACTGGGTGTGTCTTCTGTATGCCATTTACAAAGGCTTTTCAAATTTTTTTCATCAAACTGCTCAAGTGATAGGTCTTTAGCAATTAAAAATGCAGCCCTATCACCCAACTTAACTTTTGCTTCCTCAATTAGTTCTTTTGGGATTATCAAACGTAGCCTCCTTTAATGGGCTATCCACGTATTGGGATAGCCCATTAAACCTATAGTGTTTCTTTAGAATGGAAAATCTTCATCTACCTCATCACTGGAAACAATTTTGGGTGGAACATCCATATTACCACGAGAACCATCTTCTTGCAGAACCAAGTCATAAACAGTCATCTTTGGTGTTTTGCGATAAGCAACCTCTCCATCTTTATTGATATAAGATTCGTTATCGAGTGTTCCCTTCAATAGCACACGAGCCCCTTTATCTAAATCCCTAACTTTCTCGTTAGCCTTGCTAACGAATGAGACAAAGCTCCAATTAGAAAAAATATACTTTCCTTCTTCGTTTCTATCCTTACGGGACGTAGAAAAGTTCACAGAAGAATACTTTCCCTTGTCTTCAACCCTCCAAATTGTGGCATAAGCTTCCCAAAAAATCATTATTTACCTTCATCTTTCTTTGTTTGTTTGTTCTTTTTATCTAGCATAATTTTTAATTCTTTGTTGAGTTTGACTAAATCATCAATGTTTTCAATCCTATTTGGATTTCCATTTGGAACATATTTCGTGAGCACAAGCATAAGCTCTCCATTTTCTGTTCCACCAAGTTCTTTACAAAAGCCAACAATTTCAGACTTTAAAATTGAAGCTCTTTGTGCCTTATCAACATCAGCGTCTTCTTGCATGGAGTCTTCATATCGCTTTGGAGCAATATATACAGCCTCACCACTATTTGCCCAACTAATAATTTGGCGACCACTATCTTCTGTCAATATAACATCGCCCTCAGAATCGAAGATGTGTGTATTATCTTTCTTTTGTGTAGCCAAATTGGTGAGCTGGTCTAACAAAAACGTTACTGTAAATTCATATTCAACTCCTTCTCGTTGTTTTGCACCAACTCCAAGCTTCTTTACGGTTGTTCTACCGCCCTCAGTTTCCATTGAATACTGGTCTTTACCACGCATTGTTGCAATAATATGAATAGGCGAATCTGCAATCTCAAGAATAAACTTATCGTGGCGTGGGGTTACCTTGCTCCAAGCTTGATATGTACCACCTGCTTGCTGGTGTAGTTCAAGAGCACCGCCCTTGCCTTCCCACTCGTGAGATGTGCTGTCAATAATTAGAATTGGATAGTTTAATTTTACAATCTCTCTAATAAGGTCAACATATTTTTCTGGTGTATATGGTGCGTCTAAATCTACAATATCATAGTCAAACTCATTTGCGTAATAGTAACCACGCTTTTGTTCTGTATTTATTAGAACGATTCTGCCATTTTGCTCTAGCCCAATCTCTTTCAGTTTTTCAAGCATGCCAGTTGCTAGGCGCAGTGCAGAATATGTTTTTCCGCTACCGCTAGCTCCCATCAAAGCAACCTTAGACCAAATCTTTTCTCGTACAGCTTTCTTAATATTAATTTCTGTTGCCATTCTTCTCCTATTAGCTTGTAATTTTCTTCATTGTTTCTAAGACCCTGCTTTCATAAGAGGCTCCATCATTTTCAATGTAGAAGTCGTAGTTGATATCCTCTGGTTTTGGTTCACCAGCTAAAGAGACATAAATTCTCTTTACATTTTCATTATCTTTTGCAATAATGCTATAAACCTCATTGCTACATCCATGTAAAATTAAAACAGTTGTTTTATCATCCTTTTCTAATTTGTGAATAAGCTTATTGGTATATTCTAGCTCAAAATTAAATGTTTTGTCAAGCAATTCCTTAAGCTCATCAATAAAGCTATAGAACTGTGCAGTCCGTTTCCCGTCCCAACCAAAATTTTGTCTTGTAACAAATGACAAATAATTTTTGCTGTTACCATTCCAAGTCCAAAATTCATTTTCCTTTACTACCTTATTGAAGGTATTTTTACTTTCGCTATCTCCATATAATGCGATAATTACTTTTTTCATGCAGTCTATTCCTTGTCAGTTTTTTATAATATTAATCACTTGTTGCCATTTTTTCATGGCAATTATCACAGATAACACTTGTTTGTTCTTTACCAAGAACAAATTGCCCACAAGAAGGGCAGACAAATTTTGATAGGTTCTTTTTCTTTTCTTTTGGTACTTTAACAACTCCTTGGTATTTTATAAGTGCAAACATTTTTAAAAACTCTTCTGCTATTTTGTCGAACTTTCCATCTGGGACAATATAATGATTTACCCTTCTGCCAGTTTCTTTCCCATCTGGTCTCCCCGTATCGGAAGGATAAAGACCTATATCTTTCATCATCGTAGCCCATTCAATATTATGATATTCAGATTTTGGAGGGCTATCACCCATGATAAATTGTTTAAAGTGAACCATTTCGTGTGCTAAAGTTGAAAGCACCTCTTTATTACTTCGATTTTTAAACTCTTCTGGATTCAATGAGATTTCACATATTTTTTCTCCTGTTTCAACATTGATAAACGAGTCACGATGGAAGGAACCAAAGTTGCCATGCATCCTTTTAAGTGTTATTAGCACACTTGGCAATTCTCCAAAAAAGAGATTTTTGTTTAGGTATTGATATGCCTTATCATATATTCCGTATGTATCTTCCGTAATCATGTCTATATATTTTTCTCCATTCTATTTTATATCTAGCAATTTACATAGACCAGATATTAGTCTATTTCTACGAGCCAAACTGGTTTCAATGCTGGCAAGCTTATTTATTACCTCTAGCTGTTCATCCGTTGGCTTTACTGCTGTAATATTAATTTCACCATTTCCCTTGATATGAATCCAAGGTACTGCAACGTCCTTATTAAGGCTCTTTGCTTCCATATAATTATAGTGTATAGCTGTTAGCATAGCAGATGATTCGCTTTTACTAGCTGGATAAAGCTCACCTATTGGCGTCAGCCAAGCCTCATCCCAACATTTCATTTCATTTGGTGTAACTGGAAGCCTATAATTTCTAAGATAATAAATTTCAAGCCTGTGTCCGCCAAACACTGTGTCTTCCACATAGAACTGTTCTATTAAATCAACAGACGAAAATGCACTTAGGTTACTTGCCGTATCGCTAGTTCCCCAATAAAAAATATCTGGATTATCTTTATCTATTTTTATCAGAAATGGATATCCAGCTAGTGCCACTATGCACCACAACGCCATGTTTTCCAATTTATTTTCTTGAACCATTTTATCCTCTTTTTCTCAAAGTATATTATATATTATACCATATAACAAGTGTAATGTCAAGTTGTTTTGTAATTTCTAATAAAAATCTAATTTATATATATGAATGAACTTGACAACATATTATCATATGTTCCAATAATTTTGTATGTACCAATCCCAAGATTTTTATTAAAACTAACCTTATTTTTAGTAATTTTTATTAAGTCTGAGTCGCCATCAATTTCAAACTTAGATTTTGAAGCAATATCTTCACCCTCACTATCATATACTATCATATAGATACTTACTGGCAAGCATTTTTTATCAATATGAAGATGCCTTGGACATGTAACGATATGTTTTTCCATTTTTATTCTTCCCAAATTTCTTCGTCTATTGTTTCAAATGGAATTATTTTTTTGGGCGCATATTTTTCTGCTATCTTCTTATAGTATTCTGACTTCCTACAAAGACGATTATTTTCCTTTTTTAAACTTGAATTTTGTTTAATTGCAGGGTCTAAATATTCAATTATTCTTTTCTTTGCGCAATTGATGTCACTTCGTTCAAGCTCTGTCGGAAATACGTTATTGTCATAATACTCTTTTACACTAATTAAATTATTAATTAGATTCTCTAGTTCTTTTATATAGAGCGGTGAACCAATTCTATCCATATTTACCTCTTCATGTTTTATAGATTAAATATAACATATTTCCTGACAACTGTCAATGCTTATGTATTAGAAATTTATAATATTCCTAATCTGTAAGTGATATATAATTTCCAGATTCATCAACAGCCATAATCCGTGCTTGTTTTATGTCTTTATTGTGCTTAGATGCATCCTCAATCAAATCTCTAATTTTATCAAATATCTTTTGTTCTATCTTTTCAAATTCTATTTTTTTATTATTATGCTCTTTTCTATTGGACATAACTAAAAGTTTGTGTGCTTCTTTATATTCATCAAATTGTTTTTCTAAATCGAAGCTTATCATTTATATCTCCTTTTTTATAAAACTAAAAATATGTGTGATAACGTCTGTAGTCCAAGAATTGCCTATCCGAAAATATCTTTGTGTGGTTGAAACACCGGAAACATTCGTAAAATTGTCTGGCAAGGTTTGTAACCTTTCTGATTCTATTGGGGACAGCTTTTTTATATAACCATAAGTAACAGTTTTGTTATTTTCATTCTCATCTACAATCACAAAATCTACTTTATCTCCAAGTTTGAATTGTTCACTACCGGTTGGTTTTTGGAAAAATACTTTCCTGTTCCTATTCAAATCCTTATATGATGAAGTATATCCATAAAATTCAATGCCTATATTTTTATTAAGTGTTTTAGTTTTCAGTGGAACAGCAACCTTATGACCTTCTCCCTTATTCGTGCCTATTGTTCTGCTTTTGTTTCTATTGACAGAATAAACATAGCCATTTATCCCCCTGCCAGATGGGTGCATATTTAGATTACCAATATTATCACTGGATAATGTCTCTTTTTCTAGCCCCAATAGTATATCTTTGAGATAAATGTGCTTATCCTTTGGCTCTGTAACATCAGGTATGTTTGTCCAATACATCCTTTTCCTATCCTGTGCCGAAACCAATGCTGAATTAATCAAAATTGGTTCAACATTCATATGGCTGGTTATTATATTTTGCCAATCAGTTTGCATTTT